>DATFLS010000719.1:0-2449 GCA_035267465.1 bacterium | reverse complement strand
GCCTGCACCGGAGGATGGCACTTGCATTTTCGGGGATTAAGTGTTAGCTCCCTATTCAACAGAGTGTTCGGAATATTCAACCGGTGCTTCACCGGGAGACTTATCCATAAACACCTTGAGAAGACAGATGCAGCGTAGATTCTTCCTGAAATCGATTGGGCTGGCGGCGGGTGGAGTCACCCTGGCCGGGCCCCTTTCAGATGCCTCCGGGACTGTTTCACCACAAGCGGAACAGGTGGTTAGCCAACTTTCTCCGGAGGATGACAGATTCTGGCACACCATTCGCCGGCAATTCCTGCTGCCGGAGGATTACGTGTATGTGAACACCGGCGGATTGGGAGCGTCTCCCGCAGTTGTGCTGGAGGAGGTGCAGCACGGAATGCATCAACTGGAAGTCCGTCCGCGCCCGGGACATGATCCGGATCGGTGGAATGATCTGAAGGAAAAATGTGCAGGGATGTTCGGCCGGGAGTGTCGGCAGGAGGAAATCGCCCTGACCGGATCCACCACCGAGGGAAATAACATCGTTCTCAACGGATTGTCATTCCGGCGGGGCGATGAAATCATTACCTCAACTCATGAGCACGCCGGGCTCAATATCCCCCTGCTGAATACGCAGCAACGCAGCGGAGTGGTGATTAAGACTTTCGAACCGGATCTTGTGGACGGTCTCGAGAATGTGAACCGGATTGCAGACCTGATCACACAAAACACCCGGTTGATATTCATTAGCCACATCACCTGTACCACCGGGCAGCGCTTGCCAGTAGAGAAAATCTGTCAGCTGGCCAGAGATAAGGGTATCCCGGTGGCGCTGGATGGCGCCCAGGTGGTCGGGAATATGCCCATAGATGTCGGAGCATATGGGTGCGATTTCTACGCGACCAGCGGGCACAAGTGGCTGATTGGTCCCAAGCGTACCGGCGTTTTTTATGTCCGTGAGGATAGGCTGGATACTCTCCGCCCGACCACGGTCGGCGCTTACTCCGAGGAAGGATACCACCTGCCACAGCGTGAACTGGGACTCCATCCCACGGCGCAGCGATATGAATATGCTACCCAGAACGAGCCATTGATGCTGGGCCTGGGGATAGCTATCGACTTCCTCACCACCATTGGAATGGAAACCATCTGGAATCACAATAAGCAGTTAGCCGAGATGTGTTATCACGGGTTGCGCGAAATACCCGGCGTGGAACTGCTCTCACCCCGGGAGGAGAAATACCGCACCTCACTCATCACCTTCCGCATACCAGGACATGATTACCGGGAAGTAGCGTACACCCATTTGATGGATCAGGGTTTCCGGGCCAGAGGGGTTGGCGAGGCGGATCTGGGTGGGATCCGGTTTTCGTTTCATCTCTATAATACCGGGGAGGAAGTGGAAAGAATACTGCAGGCGGTACGGATGGTGGTTGAAGGGTAGAGTATCTTCCGTTCCCTAAGGGAAAATCGAGTCGAATCTCAGAATTCTTTTCACCGCAAAGATTATTGAAATCTGCTCTCAATGAACTGTTCGAGTGTAGTCTATCCATTGCAATTAAATTTAGGGCAAAGATGACATATTTGTGTAAACAGGGTCCGGTGACAGTGAACTGTGAGAAACTATCAAACTGTCTCTCTGCATCGAAACCGGGAGAAATCGCATGATTCGCATACTGTGCGTAATGCTCACATCCGTCATAATTATGTCGTTACCGGCTGCGTCCGGTGGCCAATCAATCACGGATGATCACATGATTGATTATCTGAAGGAGACTCTGGAATATTTCCTCGGGCAGCAGGACGGCCTGCTGGATGGTTGGAAGTCCCGGTACACTGATATCCCTGCGGAGAGTCCCAACCTGGAATTGCTGGCGTATTCCCCGCCCGACTTCCCGGTGCAGATGGCCGATATCGCATCGTTTCTCTATCAGGAAACCGGGAAACCAAAATACGCCGAAATCACCCGGAACCTGCTGGTATCCATGGAAAAATATCAGGAATACTTCCCGGAAAAATTCCGCCAGAGAGCCGAGTACGCGCAGGGCATTCCCGTGATTCACTGGTTTCGTGCGCTGCCGGTGTATGTGGAGACATTTCAGCGTACCAGGGACTCGGAGGTCTATTCGACAGCTGATCGCAAGACCATCGAGCAATCCGTGGCCGTCAGCGCAGATTTTATCTTCACCTTCCCCGAGTGGAGCGCCATGAACCGGGCCATGCTCCGGGCGGAAAGTTTCATGGCGGCAGCTTTAAGTTTTCCGAGCCACCCTCACGCAGACGATTGGCGGAAGATGGCGGAGATTCTCGCTGATGACTCCCTGGGGAAATGGGAGATCGAGGATGCCCAGATCTATCACGCCGTATGGTTGAAAGCGTACATTCACTACCTGGATCTCACCGGGCAGGATCGGGTGTTCCGTTCTCCCATGATGCAGTATTACTTCCGGTATTTCGTGAGCCTGTT
>DATFLS010000718.1:0-3862 GCA_035267465.1 bacterium | reverse complement strand
AGGACGAAAATGTTTTTGACATTCGAGCAGGGGTTGCAATTAATTTCTCTATTAAAAAGGGTGGAAATCATAGCAAAGTATATCGAGATGATCGTTATAGTTTAAGGGATTATAAATATGAGTGGCTAGAAGATAACAGTAAAATAAGCACCAATTGGACAGAAATTAAGCCTCAAAGTCCTTTTTACTTCTTCAAAGCACAAGATTACAATTTGAATAAGAAGTATCGGAGTTTCATTTCTGTAAGTGAATTATTCCCGATTAATTCAGTAGGTATTGCGACAGCACGTGATAGTCTTGTTATTGATATCAACACGGACAAGCTTATCGGACGATTAAAGGCATTTAGGAATGAAAAATATTCAGATGAAGAAATCTCGGATTTGTTAGGAATAAGCGACACTAGTACTTGGTCATTACATAACGCAAGAAATACATTCATAAACGAAAAAAATTGGAAAGATTATATCACGGATATTCTTTATCGTCCTTTTGACTGCAGAAAAATAATATACCATAGATCGTTGATTGAGCGCGGACGAGAAGAAGTAATGCGACACATGATTGGTGGAAAAAATATAGGAATATGTATTGGAAGACAATGGGGTTCAGTTGGTTCTCCCAATTACGATGTAGTATTTATATCGAATACGATCATTGACTTAAACTTATATCGTCGTGGGGGAGAACTTATCTTCCCTCTTTATATTTATCCGGATACAGAAACAGAAAAGAACCACAGTAGTGAAGGCGGCGGCACCATGATGATGGTGTTCGAGAAGGATGCGGAGTACACCGACCGCCGGCCCAATATTAATATGGAATACTACCATTTACTGGAAAGCACGTACGGCGAGCGGCCCACCCCGGAAGAGATCTTGTACTATACCTATGCGGTCCTGTATGCCCCCGCCTACCGCCAGACCTACGCCGAGTTCCTGAAGAGCGACTTTCCCCGGGTTCCCTTTACCAGAGATTACGCCCTGTTTTCCGAATCGGCTGAATTAGGCGAAGAGTTAACCCAGCTGCACCTGATGAAATCAGACAAACTGAACAAACCCATTGCGAAATTCCATGGCGAGGGGAGCAATGTGGTGCACAAATCCAAGAAAATCGGCCGCAATTATCAGCCGGATGGGGGGCGGGTGTACATCAACAAAGAGGGACAGTATTTCGAAGGGATTCCGGAGGAAGTGTGGGAATACCGGGTGGGCGGCTACCAGGTGCTGGACAAATACCTGTACGATCGCCGCGACCGCCGCCTGAACAACGAAGAAATCCAGCATTACTGCCGGGTCGCCACTGCGCTTTACCACACCATCGAGTTACAACAGGCCATCGATGAGATCTATCCGGGAGTGGAGGAGGCGGTAGTGGAGTGGAAGTGAAAGTCTGTGGAATCCATTGGATCAGACCATATTTACATTCTGGCCATTGCCCATCAACATCGCGGGCCATTTTATTGGATAGACAGGATCCGGTGATTCAATCTCATGTTGCCTGTGAGTACCATGTGTGTCCATCACTATCGGGCATCCGATGTACGGTATCCGGGATCACCGGGAAGCGATCTCGTCCTTTTCCCGCTGCTTCTTATATTTCAAGGATTCCAGCCAGCTGGTAATTTCATTCCAGGATAATCTTTCCCTGAATAGAACAACGGAGTCCATCCGCTGCTGACAGGTCAGGACAGTGCCAATAATGTGTTGTTTTCATTGATTTATTCCTGCAGATTACAAGAGAATACTAACCGGACCAATCGAGTGCTCGACATTGGTTCACTCCGGCAGTGGGCTGGTATTCTGCTACAGCCACGATTTCCTGCAGTTTCAGTCATCAACTACCTGAATTATAGACATAAGGAGGAGTGTGATATGGCATGCAGAATTATTGGCAATCGTAATACCAGAGAATTCCACGATGGGAACTGTTTCTGCCTTCGAATGGCTTACCAGGAACACCTTATTCCCTTTGCATCCGTGCAGGAAGCACTGCAGGAAGGCTATAACGGGTGCGGGCATTGCATGAAACAGTATGATGGTGCCAGCTGGACCATTTACACTGTTCCAAAGTCGCCCGCAATTTCAGAATCTATGATAGAACAGGAAAATCTCACCGTGGGATTCTCCACCACCGAGCACCATGAACCGTGGGATGTGGTGATCATCGGGGCCGGTCCCATCGGATTGTCTGCCGCCAAAATCGCATTGAATTTGAAGGAAAAGTACCGACACGAAATGAGCGTGCTGGTCCTGGAAAAAGCCGAACACTGCGGCGCGGATCGACGCGCCGAAACGGTGAACTCCAACCATACCATGGACAGGCTATGGGGTGACGGATTCTTGCATTCCCTGGAAATTGCCCGGCACCAGAAAAACGTTTTCTACGCGCCCTACGCAAAATTCACCAGGACGGTCCGGATGATCGAAGCACCTTATTCATTCCACTGGCGGGGAGAGAACGGACACAGCGGATTGATCGACAGCATGGAAGAGCGGCTCGGGATACATTATGGTCACACAGGACCTCCGCCGGACTTCCTGCCGGACGGCTGGAAAAAAGAGCGCGTGCACCAGCTCTCACGGAACGCCTATCTGTTTACCGGAGTAGAGGTACAGGCAGCCGGGATCAACTCCGAATGGCCGACCTCAACTCCGGTGAAATATGTGGAGACTTCCCGGGGAAGAATATACGGCACCACCGTTCTCGACTGTTCCGGATATACCACCCGCATCGGTCGGCAGTTGCAGGAACACAGTCTCCTGGGGCTCCTGGAGCGAAATTTCGAATTCCTCAATGTAAAAGGAGAACCCTATGACCTCATCACGAATCCCATCGTGAAATCCAACTGGCGCAGGCATTATCCCAGCGATCAATACCCGGAGTTTCAAACCTTTTTTATCCCACGGGATGCCGTTCCGGCAATTCCCGGTTCACCTCCGGGTATCCTGGTAGTCTTTCCTTCCGGGAATGGAGATGTCGAAATCAACTTTCAGGTGTTTGACGAGCTGAGTGGGAGTATGCCAGTGCAATGGGAAGATCAGGTTGCACAAGTCAAACAAATGTGGAACTATTTGAAGTCCGGTTATCCCGTATTCTCTGACATAATCGGTCATTTTCAACCGGAAGATCTGGTCTATGAACAGGTAACAGGTATGCCCTCGGTTGGAATGATCGCCCCTGCTATGATCGTCCCCGGCGTGGCTTTGGTCGGCGATGCCGCCGGTCATGTGAATCCGCAGAGTTCCTCCGGACTGGAAACCGGCATGCTGGCCGCGGAATTCTGGGTCCATGCCGCCTGGGAAATCAGCACCAACAAGATGCTCTGGACAGAAACCCTGAAAAGGAATTATAATCATGCCTTCATGAATACCTATAAATCCCATGACGAGGGATACGAGAAGAGTTACTACCAGGATCTGGTACAGAAGCATCAATCGGTCAATCGAAATAAATTCCTTATATTCGGCCTGCTGAACTGGGGAGGCGACGAATCCCGGGACTACTTGCTGGAGTGGGCGTTGACCGTGTTCGGATACAGCCACAAAGAAAAAGAAGAGGCGATGGCTGTATCGCTGACGGAATATCAGACCTATGATTTGTACCAACAATCTGCGGTGATCAACGCGATTCTCAGCGGAGTGTTCGTCCTGAATCTCGCAGAAAACACCCTGCTTGACTTTTTGCGAATTACAAAGAAACAGTATCCCGGCGAATGGGATGAGTTTCTCGCCTATCTGGACATGCAGGGATTATTTGACAAAATCCAGGGCGTACAGCTCAGCCAGCTCTTTGATATTATCGGTCCGCTGGCCGCTGTTGAATACGCGATATATAAACACAGCAAATGGATTGCGGTCCG
>DATFLS010000717.1:0-3331 GCA_035267465.1 bacterium | reverse complement strand
CGGCGAGATACTGTTTTCCGGCAAATCCGGACACTTCTCTGGAGTTGCTCACGGAGAGGTTCGCCCGGAGGATCACGGGAGCCTCGTCCTGAAGCGAATATCCCAGGGCACTTAATCCTTTTCGGAGTGTTTCCGTGAATGTGTTAGATTTCCCGGCGGGGACAATCTGGACAGCAAACGTATAGCTGGGCTGATTGATGCCGTACTCGATACCGGCCGATTTCATGCGCAAATTTTGCCGCAGCACCGGAAACGGCATGGATCCGAAACCGGCTTCAACCCGCCCGCGGTTCGGAGATTCGCCGGGGATGGCGCTCACCGATGAAACGGAGGCTTCTCCGTTGTCATCGGTACTTTTTCGGGTGATCACACTCCCATCGCTGTTCCGGAACTCCACCGGAATCCCGATGGCAGGAATTCTGGACCCGGCCCGCTGATAGGTGATTCTCGCGGTGACCGGCCGCGCCAATGGTGCGCCCAGGTTGGCGGATTGATTTGCGCCACTTATAATTGATATATCTACCGTTCGCGTGTGCGCGACCAGCTCCGTCCAGATAGCATTTAGCGTAAATTCCGGCGTATTGGCATAAGCGGATGAACTTACCGCATTAAAGATGCTTCTGAGACTCACAAATTCCTCCAGCTGGTCGGAGAGGGCATCAAAATTTTCCAGAGAAGTGAGGAGCCCGCCACGATCGAGTTGTGCGTCAATGGAGGAGCGTAAATCCACCAGCTCGCTCACCTGGTCATCTAACTTCATCTGAATGTCCCGGAGATACTGCTGCTTATCCAGCACTGCAAGTACGTAATACTGTCCGTTCCGGTTATCCGTCCTGGGATAGGTAATTCCTGACACGGTTACATCGGTAATTTCCCGGATTTTCTGAGTGATATCGCTTCGGGAAGTGGTCTCACCCTCCACACTGATTTCCTGCTCGATATCTGTAATTTCCGATTGCACGGTACTGCGAATCTGGGCGGCCACTTCCGCTTTGGCCTGTTGCTTGGCCGCGTCCAGTTCCGGGTTGATGCCTACCCCGGTGATATAGAAACTGGAGGGATACTCCTGTCCTGCAGTGGTGATCCAGCCGGGGGTCTCTTGCGTTTCTTGCGAATCGGAGTGACTGGAAGAAGTCGACGCACAGTTAAACAGGAGAAGAAAGCTGCCCAGCAGAATGGCTATTGATTTATGCATCGTTTACCCCCTTATATTGAGTAGCAGGAGTTTCCTGTTAATCGCACTGCGTTCCAGGTCCCCGGGTAACCCGGCGTTCAGATACTCTTCTTTCAGCGATCGATACACATCCGAGGATCGCTGGTATTGCTCCGGACTGCACCAGACGAGATAATCCAGGGTTTGATCGGTGATGACGTTTTCTTTATAGTTCGTAGTCATCCGCTTGAGAATATCCGAGATGCCCCAGGTGATCTCTTCAGCGGTTGTTCCGTCAAATCCGCCACTCAAGCTGAAGATCACCTTATATTGGATCCCGGCCTGAAGGTCATTTTTCCAGTACGCAGTGATTTTCCCGAGCATTTGATCTATGGCATTGTTCATGGCCTCTTCTATCAGCGGCAGCTCACCTCCCGGACGTTCTTCCGAATAGCCCGTTTCAGATCCCAGCAGCCGTGCGGTCGTCGTTTCGTACGCCCGGACTCCCGCACTAACTTTCGATACTCTGGTGTTACCGATATTTCTGCTCTCGATGTTCACTGTGTAGGTAACGTAAATGTCACTCCCGATGGAAAGCGCCAGCTGATACGAAAAATCGTCGTCCATGCCGGACATAAACGCCGCAGTTTGCTGCATGGAGTTATTTGCCTGCACCTGTTCCGGCACCAGCACTTCGTATTGCCGGGATGTCAGGTACGATTCGATAACCTCTGCGCCCTTTCTGTACTGGGGATCAGCCAGGCGGTCCAACGGACTGGTCTCATCGGAAGATTCCGGCAGCACCATAATCATGGGCAAACCGATCTGTTCAAAGATATCTTCCCGTGCGGTGACAATATTTTGCCGAACCAAATCATCCACCAGAAGCCGTTTATTGATTTTGAAGGTTTGCTCTATTTTTATGGTGGTCTTATCAACCCGTACTCGGCTCTGATAATTGGGACTGATCCAGGACACATACTGCTTCAGATTCTCCGGCTCAAAAAAAGTGTCCTGAAACGGCTGGAATTCGGCTTGTTCCTGACTGGTTTGCAGGATGGGGGGATCAGCATTGAAGAGTAAAAAGTAAAAGGCGCTCTTCAGCGCATCTGTTTCGGCACGCTCATTCATGACTTCCGGATCCGGACGCCTGAACCACCCCCGGGGATCGTGATGCCCGATCCCTTTCGCCCGGACCATAATTTCTGATGGTGAGGTGGTTTCTACCAGCACCGCTTCACGAGACTCAGGTAAATTTTCCTGAGCATGAATGAACGGCATGAATAGGAGTGATATAATGAAGACGCCGGTAATCAAAACTCTCATCCGTAACTCCTGGTGTAAGTTATCCATTTCTTCTTATTCTAAATTACTCCGACTTTCAGAATTATCAAGAAAAAACAACATCTTTCATCCGAATCGAACCGGTGTGTGATCTATGCTACAATTGAATTTGTAGTGACTCTCCTGATAATTTTATAAATTCAGATTATTATATCGGTGGAAAACCAAGAACCTTCAATCGCCGAGGAAAAAGGAGGTCTCTATGGGAAGTGTAAAAGACCTGACCGTGCTGAAAGAGCCAACCAATCAGGCGCTGGGCGTGGGGAAATTTACGTTTTCTGATCGCTATTCGGTCTTTGACTGGGGAGAGATGCCGGATCATATTCCCGGGAAAGGAGTAGCCTTGAATATGATGGCCGGGTATAATTTCGTGGAATTGCGTAAGGCGGGAATCCCGTCGCACTTTATTTCACTTTATTCAGACCAGCGTACTGACACGGACGATTTTCTTCCCGGGCGACCGGTGGATACGATGTATGTTCAATTAACCAGGGTGCTTCCCATAGATGACGATTATCACGCCTACCAGAACGAGCATCCGCATTATCTCCTGCCGGTGGAAATTATTTTTCGAAACGGCGCTCCCAGAGGAAGTTCGCTATTCAAGCGGTTGGACAAGGCCAGAGGAAATCCTGCCCGGTTCAAATCCATACTTGACTCCTTCAATCTGACCGGGGAACCCGAACCGGGAGATATGTTCGCCGAACCGGTCTACGATTTTACCACCAAGCTGGAGAGCACCGATCGGGCAATATCCTATACCGAAGCCCAACGAATTGCAGGTCTTTCCGGCGATGACTTCGACAAATTACTGGAGCTGGCGCGGGTGACCAA
>DATFLS010000716.1:0-2096 GCA_035267465.1 bacterium | reverse complement strand
TCAGAATCTGGGCATGCCGGCTGTACCAGCGTTCAGCCATGCGGGCCGCCTCGTTCGTCATCAGGGTTTCCTCCGGATAATAGTAGATATCAAAATGCTCAGTCTTGAGGATTTTAAACTGGAAGTGCTCATACCGGACTTTATTCCGGCCGAAATACTGGGCAACGGCCGGGGCAGGAAATACACCAAGTCCTGCAAAAGCCAGAATGAGGAGCAAGATGATCGGTTTAGTCCGTGATTTCTTCATAGTACCTCCATTAGTTGGTTTTTTGTTCACCGGCAAACTAACAGGTACGGGTGAAGAAATTATGAAGAACCTTCCGGGTTTTTCTTCCAAACGTATTCCGTGCTTCAACGCAAAGAGCTCATGGAGATAACACACAAGACGTTTAAACCTAAGCAGCGCAAATCAATGCACGCTGTGGGTGTGTGAGTTGACGATGTTTCAGACTTTATCCCGGCGATTCATTCCGGTCGGAAACCTTCTCCCTACGCCGGAAGATCACTGGTGCGCGGTTCATGATAGTAGGGAACCAACTATTCGGTACCATGTCTTTTCCTTCCGGACCCTGACCCCCGTCTTCGTCTGGAGAAAGGCAACACAGAAAAGCGGTGGATACGAAGTGCATTCAAAAAGCATTTGTTCATTGATTGTTTTATAGGAACAGATCTAATGGAGACAGGAGTCTTACCGTGGAAAGCAGGCGTCTCAATGGCAGCGAGTAGGAGAGGCATCAATTCTGCATCTGTGATCCGGTGCTCCTATATCAAATAATTTGTTTAGTGGACAATGCATGAAGGTGTACATAGAACAAGACCCTGATACAAGAGACTGCTCTGATTTCTGCGGAAATTCGGGTGTAGCATCAAGAATGAGATATTGACGGGAATGGGCTATTCCTCACGTTATATTTTCCGGATCATCAAGGCATAAATGCCCGGGACACCACCAGGGACAGTAGTGGTGCCCGGGCATTTTGTGCCGGAGAGAGGATACCGTGTTAGCTGACGGGCCGCACTTCAAGAAGGTTTACAACATCCTGCACTCCCTGTACCCGGGAGAACGCTTCTTGAATATGTTTTCTATCCCACATTCGCGGGACCATTCCCTTGAGGGTAACTACGCCATCTTCCACCTGGAATTGCACCTGGTGATCCACCAGGAACCGGTGCTTGAGAATTTCACCAAGAACGGTTTGCAAATTATCATCACTGACAGCTTCTTTCGGTGGCAAAACTTTGATATTATTGGCGATGCCTCGAACTCCTTCCTGCCAGGATGTCGCTGTTTCCGCCATCCTTTTTTCCTCATACCTGCTAACGGTACCGGATAGTATGACCTCCCCATTATCTGCGTGGATTTGAATCCGGTCGGGTTCGTCTATGGAACGCATGAGGTTGAGTTCTTCTCTGATATTGGCTTCGATGAATTTACCCGGGATCGGCTTGGTGTTGATTGTTAATTCATCACTGATATCATGCACACCCGGAACGCCGGAGATAATATCGAAGATCCGATATTTATCGTAGAGAGTCCGAACCGTGCCCCGGATGATGACATCTCCGTTCGAATCCGTCGTAATCTTGAACGGATTACTGTAATATGCCCGGACTTGCTCCGTCACCTGTCGGGTTAACCCATGACTGTCTGGCGCTGAATACGCCTTTGGGGCGAAGAGGAACAGAAGTACTGCTCCCAGCAGAATCACAAGACTCCGGTGAAAAGATCTCGTTTGAACCATCATTCTGACCTCCTTTGGTTTATTGTTAACCTCACTCAAAGGATAAGGAAGGAAGATGAAGGGACAATGAAGAGACCGTCAAGTGGAGAGTTTACTGCTGAAGGAAATATTTAAAATCATGGTAAGGTGAATTTGTGAGGACGAAAATAAGGGTGGCAGCGTAATGGTCTGTAACCTGGAATTATGATTCCGGCGGGTCTGTTGTATCTGTAACCGCCCGGTGCAGTGGCAGTGTAACCAAGACCGTGGTTCCTGTGGAGACCTCGCTCTCAATATTAATGGAACCCTGATGTACTTCTGTGATCAGTTGACAAATGGCTAGCCCCAGGCCGCTGCCGCCGGTCTTTCGGGAGC
>DATFLS010000715.1:0-8096 GCA_035267465.1 bacterium | reverse complement strand
GCGGGTTGTGAGTGTCGGGGCGCCCGGATTCGAACCGGGGACCTCCTGCTCCCAAAGCAGGCGCGCTTAACCGGGCTGCGCTACGCCCCGTGATATATACTTTATTTCAAATAGCCTGCTGGTGCGACTCGCCGGCGATATTCTTCCAATCCAGCGACCTTCCCGACTAATCGGGGCAGGCTGTATCATCCAGAGATTCACAATTGCTTGTTTTTCATTCCAAATTTCCATCTGTCTGAATGTCGAGATTCGGAACTTTTAATTTGATCCGGTAATTAACAGACAGATTCGCAAATAACTGGAAATCGAATATGCTTCTCTCAAGAGTCAAAAAGCAAATTAAAATAGGTCGGCCCCGGGCTATTGTCAAGCCTTATTCCGTGAAAGGCCTTGAGAACAGCGGTCCCCCTCTCTATATTCATTGACGATGAAAATTCTGTACCGCTATATCATCAAAGAACATCTCCCGCCTTTTTTCATTGCTATGGCCGTACTGACGTTTCTGTTTCTCTCGAATTTTATTGTGAAGTCCATCGATCGATTGCTGGGTAAAGGACTGTCCCTCTGGGTAATATTGGAGTACATCGGACTGAACCTGATGTGGATTCTGGCTCTCTCCATCCCCATGGCGGTACTGGTGGCCATTTTGATGTCCTACGGTCGGATGAGCGCGGATAATGAAATTAACGCCATGCGGACGTCAGGCATCAGTTTCAAGTCCATAATCATCCCGTCGTTGATATTCGGAACGGTGATCTGCGTTTTTCTGATCTGGTTTAATAATTCGGTATTACCCAATTTCAATCATCGGGCGCGGCTGTTGGGTTCCGACATTATCCGCAAAAAGCCGGATGTGAATATCGAACCGGGCTACTTCATGGATGATCTTCCGGAATATAGTATGCTGGTACTGGGCAAGAAGAACGGGATGCTCCAGGATATTCGGATATACAGTAAAGGCAACTCGGAGGTGCAAACTACCATCCAGGCCAAGCAGGGATCACTGGCCATCGAGGGCAATAATATTATCCTGACATTATATGACGGTGAAATACACGAGTTAAATACCAGCAAATTCTCCGAGTACCGCAAGATCACCTTCGATAAGCACGTATTGACTATTAAAGATTCAGGCCTGATGCTGGAACGGCGGGAATCTGGCCGCCGGGGTGATCGGGAAATGAGCGCCGGAATGATGCTCACAGAGGTGGATTCTCTGAGAAAGAAGTTGCAGAAAGCGCGGGAACAGATACAGCAACTACTGGACGAAAGAATTGGTTTGCAGATCGCAGCGGACAATACCAGGCGGCTGGAGGATCTCACTTCCCTCTCGCCGGATTCTATCATCGCCATGCGGATAGATTCTCTGGCACAGATCGCGTCGGAGCACCGGCGACTCCGGCAGGATATCCGGGTGGGAATGCAGCGAATCGATACGCAACTCAGGCTGATTGAGAGTTACCGGCGCCAGATAAATAAGTACATGTCCGAGGTCCATAAAAAATATTCCATTCCGGTGGCGTGCATCGTGTTTGTGCTCATCGGGGCCCCGCTGGGAATCATGGCGAGGCACGGCGGGTTTGCGGTTGGCGCCGGGTTCAGCCTGTTCTTCTTCCTGGTCTACTGGGCCGGACTGATTGGCGGCGAAGAACTTGCGGACCGCCTGATTATCTCCCCGTTCTTCGCAATGTGGACGCCCAACCTGGTGGTCGGTTCGCTGGGATTATGGCTCACAATTCGGACCATTCAGGAACGCAGCACGCTCCAGTGGTCCTGGCTTGCCAAATTACGGCAGCAGCGTGCGGAGGAGCAGGAGAATGAGTAATATCCGTCCCTTTCGGAACACCCAACCATCCCTGGGAACAGATGTATTTGTTGCGGATACGGCACTGGTGATCGGCGACGTGACCATCGGTGATCAGAGCAGCATCTGGTTTCACTCTGTCCTCCGGGGAGATATCAATACCATCCGGGTGGGCGTTCGCACCAATTTGCAGGACGGTACGGTGGTTCACGTGGACGCCGGCACAAATCCGGTGGTGATCCACGATGAAGTGACTATCGGTCATCACGCCACTATTCACGGATGCGTGATCGAGTCCCGGTGTTTGATCGGTATGGGGGCGACCATACTGAGCGGAGCGGTGGTCAAGTCCGGAGCGTTGGTTGCGGCCGGTTCGCTGGTTCGGGAGGGCCAGGTTGTCCCCGAAAAGACAGTGGTGGCGGGCGTTCCGGCCAAGGTGGTGCGCGACATCTCAGCCGAAGAGCGGGATATGATTACCAATTCTGCCTCCCATTATGTAGATTATACTCGAATATATCTGAATCAAGAAGGCATCACCCGGCAGTGAACAGGTGAATGCTGTGTCATTAGGCTGAACGGAGGCAGCGGGCAACACCGGAAATTGAGAGAGGGCTTGCTTATGCCGGCAACCAATATTCTGTTAACCGGACAACCAGGCAGTGGAAAAACCACCTTGATCAAACAGGTACTGGAAAAAGCAGATTTTCGTGTCGGAGGGGTGATCTCCAATGAGATGCGGCGCGGGAACCAGCGAGTGGGGTTCACACTGGATACGCTGGACGGGAAACGCGGAATCCTGGCGCATGTGGATCTGGATACCAATCGGAAAATCGGCAAGTATTTTGTGGATGTCAACAGCATTAATACCGTGGGGGTAACCGCAATCCGGCAGGCTATGGAGCAGGATGAGGTCGTGGTGATCGATGAAATCGGGAAAATGGAGATGATGTCCGATCCGTTCCGGGAAATTTTAATCGAGGCGCTTGACAGTCCGAAACCGCTGCTCGGAACGATAATGAAAGGAAAAAACAAATTTACCGACGCCATCAAAGCCCGCCCGGATGTCGTCGTCTTCACGGTGAATGAAGAAACCCGGTATTATCTCATCAATGAGATCCTGGTCCGGCTGAAACGCATGTTGCAATAGCATCGTTCGTTTCCCCGCCTTCAGAGTTCATACTACAGTTCGTTCGATCCTTTTATTTTATATGACTATTAAATCAATTTAGTGAAACATTCCGCTCCGCCGGAGCGGGGAAGCGGTTGGGTGTCGGCCTGCTGGAACATATGGCCCCTGCCGGGGCCAATCCCACGGCCCCATCTCGAGTCATTCCCACCGGAAAGTCGCCATCCAGGGGGGTGGAGCCGTGAATGACTCGCCGAGGATCGAATAGGACGACACCGTCCGGAAGGAGCACTCCCGGAGAATAGCGAACGGGTACTGAATTGTCTTAATAGCGATATTATTTTTTAATATCCGAATACGGCTACGTAACCACAGGGGAAGGTTTGGTACATCATGAACTATACATACACATGTTGTACTCAGGGTATCCGGGCGAATATATTAAACTCTTTGCGGCCTCTGCGACCTTTGTCCCGTCGTTACGGGATCTGTTCGAGGCGTTCACTTGTTTTTGAATCGCTCAGAAGGTCCGGCGATTTTTTCGATCTTCCGAACTCACGTTCATCTTGCCATGGACGTCGCAGGTTTCGGTGGGCACATATTTCTTGTTAAAGATTTCTGTTTCGGTGGGACAATATCTTGTCGGCAGTTTCTTGGTTTCGGAGCAGATTTTCAGTTCGACCACGCCCTCCGGTCGTTCGAAGTTTTGCTCCGGCAAGTTCAGGGTGTCGTGAGCGGTCTTCATAAAGGTGGCCCACATCGGTAAGGCGGCGACGGCCCCGGATCGCCGGTTCCCCAGGCTGACAGCCGGATCATCCACGCCCACCCAGACGCCGGCGGCAATCTGCGGGGTGAAGCCGACAAACCAGGCATCGGTGAATCGCTGGGTGGTTCCGGTTTTCCCGCCTCCCGGGCGATCGAACCCGTAATAGGTCGCACTCTGGCCGGTTCCTTCCTTCAACACTGATTTCAGCAGATCTGCCATGATGTAGGCGGTCTCTTCACTGAGCACTTCTTTTTTCATCGGCGAATAGGTTTGGAGTACGTTTCCGAACCGGTCCTCGATCCGGGTGATAGCGTACGGTTCCGTCCAGATGCCCCGGTTCGCAAAGATGGAGTACGCCGCGGCGACCTCCAGCGGAATGAGTTCCGAGGTGCCCAGCGCAATGGCGTCCACGGCGCGCAAATCGGTGGTGATACCCATGCGATGCGCGTAGTCCACCACAATGTGGGGATCCACCAGCTCTTGGACCAATCGGACGGATATCAGGTTGAGGGATCGACGCAGCCCTTCCCGGAGGGTGGTGGGACCTCCGGTGGAACGGTCGTAATTCTGCGGTGACCAGCGGGTGGTGTCATCAATATGAATAACAACCGGCTGATTCAGCAACTGCCGGGTCACCGGGATCCCGTTATCCACGGCTGTGGTATAGATAAAGGGTTTAAACACGGAGCCAGGCTGGCGTTTTGCCTGCGTCGCCCGGTTGAACTTGGATTTCGAGAAATCCCGGCCGCCGATCATCGCCAGGATTCGTCCATCCCGGGGATCCATTGCGACCAGCGCCCCCTGGACGCGCAGCTTGGAGCGCAAGGTCGAATCCATGGGCGCTTCTCCGCGAATCATCGCATGCAGCGTATCGATGCTCCATTGGGTCGTATCCACAACCGCGGCCAGGTCATCTTCATTGTAGAGCAGCCGCCGGTTTAATACCCCCTGCTGATCGGCCATATATCTGCGATAGGCCGAATCCGCCGCAGCCTGGATACGGGAATCCAGGGTGGTATAAATTGTCAGCCCGTCCTGATACAGATCGACGCCGAGCGCTTCCGACTGTTTTTCCAGTTCCTGCCGCACGAATTCGGCATAGTAGGGCGCCAAGCCATCACCGCGTCCGTCTGACGGACTGGTGTGGACTTCCAGGGAAGTATAATGCTCATAAACCGGCCGGCTGATGAAGCCCTGATCGCGCATGAGCCGGAGGACCAGATTCCGGCGCGAACGCGCCCGGTCCGGATGGTTGATAGGCGAATAGTACGCCGGGAGCCGGAGCAAACCCACCAGGGTGGCCGCCTCGTCCAGCGTGAGGTCTTCCGCGCGTTTATCATAATATTCCCGGGCAGCGGCCTCGATCCCCCAAACCCCGTGCCCGAAATAGATCTGGTTGAGGTACATCTCCAGAATTTCCGACTTGGTGTAGGTTCGCTCAATCTGGATGGCGGTGATGGCCTCCTTGATTTTCCGTGTCAAGGTCTTTTTAAATCCGATGATATCGTACATATTCCGCGCCAGCTGTTGGGTGACCGTACTGGCGCCCTGCACCCAGCTGAAGTGGAAGAGGTCCACTGCAAACGCCTTGAAGATTCTGCTCACATTCACTCCCCAGTGATTGTAGAAGTGATGGTCCTCCGTGGCCAGCAGCGCATCCACCATATACGGTGGAATTTTCTCCAGTGGTACCAGCACTCGCCGCTGGTTATACAGCTCTTTGACCACCACGCCGTCGGCGGAACGAATCCTGGTAATCAGGCTGGGATCAAAATTTTCCAGCTGGGTCAGTGAGGGGAGATCACCGGTCAGCGTGAATAGAAAGATTAACAGACCGACGCCCACCGCCGCACAAATTCCGGTGACGATGAGCAGGCACTTCCTGAATTTCTGATAAACCGATTTCACATCCCGGGAGCCAGCGGCAGAGGTCATTCTTGAGAGATAGTCATTCATATTAAAATTTCAACGACCTTGTATCATCAAAGTGTCATGCAAATTTAGCTGCATCCTGTTCCGATTGCAAGCATGATCCGAAGGCAAAAAAGCAAGAATTCAAGAACCCAACCGAGAAAGGATAAGTGCTGACAAGTGCTGGCAAGTGCTAACAAGTGCTGGCAAGAAAAAACTGGCGTGAGGTCTGTGGTCGGGAGCAGTGGGCAGATCACGAGATGAATAACGCAGTTATAAGTAGGGATTACAAAGTACCACGAAGTACGCACGAAGTACCACCGAGAAAAGACAAGTGCCGGCAAGTGCTCACAAGTGCTGACAAGCAAAGACGGTCGCGAAGTCTGTGGTCGGGAGTAGTGGGCAAACTATGAGATACATAACACAGATAAAAACAGGATCACAAAGTCACCCGAAGCTGCATAATGTACAAAAACGAATCGTTTACTTCGTGTAACTTTGTGCAGTACTTTGTGAAACTTTGTGCTCCTCATGTCATGAACACCCCAAACATCCCACCCATCTCCCCAACTTCGATTCTCAAACGTTTTTTCTTGTTAGCACTTGTCAACACTTGTGAAACGTTGTGCTCTTGTTTTTTATTATCACACCAGGGAACCACGTTCTTTCCCACTGACAAACTGGCATGCTAACATCCAATCAGCGGCATCTGGTAGTGCAGCTATGGCAGACGGATCCAGCTCAAAGCCATCTCACATCAAAACAATGGCATCTTACATCAAAACAATGGCATCTTACATCAAAACAATGGCATCTTACATCAAAACAATGGCATCTTACATCAAAACAATGGCATCTTACAGTCAAACAATGGCATCTTACAGTCAAACAATGGCATCTTACAGTCAATCATTGGCATCTTACATCAAAACATTGCCATCTTACAGTCAATCATTGGCATCCCACAGTCAATCATTGGCATCTTGTACTCAAACATCGCTGACTTACAATGGAGCATCGCTATGTTCCATGCAAACAGAGCAGTTGTATATTCGATTATCGCCCTCTTACATTCAATCATTGCTATTTAACAGCCTGTTATCGGAGATCCCGATGGATAAACGACTGTCACATCCCGCTATGCTCTTCGGATTTGTATATTTATTTTGCTTCCCGCTGGTCTGCTATGCTGGCGACAAGGGCAGAGCGCAGCAACAGACTGCGAGAAATCCGGTGGTCCCGGAGATCCCGTTTGAGTTTGAACATAACCAAATTATCCTGAGTATACGCATGAATGGGAAGGGGCCTTATAATATGTTTCTCGATACCGGTGGTGACCCGTCAGC
The DNA here is from genome assembly GCA_035267465.1 of bacterium. Taxonomy (GTDB): domain Bacteria; phylum Fidelibacterota; class JAANXI01; order JAANXI01; family JAANXI01; genus DATFLS01. Next base: position 1,143 of record DATFLS010000715.1, on the reverse strand, counting down.
GGTCGTTCTTGGAGCTGCAAAAGACGCTGGTATTCCGCTTGACATATCAGCGGCAGGAGAGGATGAAGGTGTGGGAACACAAAAAGTATCAATAAACGCCGTGCAGATTATCAACATCGAAATAGGTGATCACGGCCTCGGAACGGTTGACGCCGTCGCTTTGCGTCTTCATCATATTTCCAAGCGGTCAGGAAGGTCGGAAGTCAGTCTGTTACAGGCGTTTATAACAGAACACTAAACAACCATACAAAGGAGATACACGTGACAAACTTCCTCATTCTGCATTCCGGGTTTGAACAACCCACGCCCGAACAAATGAGCGCATGGAATACCTGGTTCGAATCAATCGCGGACAAGCAGGTCGACAGAGGCGGGCTCCGGGGTGGACGGGAGATCTCGCATTCGGGGACCAGGGAGCTGCCGTTCGGGAAAGACTCCATGACCGGCTATACTATCATCGAGGCGGAATCCCTTGATGCGGCGGAAAAAATCGCCCGGCAATGCCCGATCGTCGCAAGCACCACGATCTATGAAATACACAAGTAGATCCAGGCGAGGGGACCATTATACAATGAACTCTGAATTGGGCTGCGGAGTATTGGGTTTGTCGCGGCCGGGGTTAAGTGGTACAGTCCGGGGAAAGTGGTGAGGCGTACTAAAGAGAGACGTTCTCAATCCATAGGTACAGGAGAAGCATCATGACCAACATCAAGGATGTTATGAGAAGGAGGCCGGTGCTGATTTACTTCGTCCTGACCTTTGCTATCTCCTGGGGCGGGATCTTCCTGGTAATAGGGCCCGGCGGAATCCTCGGTACCAGAGAGGTATCTGACGGGCTCATGCCGCTTGTTTATCTGGCGACACTTGTCGGCCCCAGTGTATCGGGTCTCCTGATGATCGGTGTTGTCGATGGACCGGCGGGTTTTCGCGAATTACTCTCCCGGCTGCGTAGATGGCAAATCGGCACTCGCTGGTATGCGGTTGTGCTTCTGACTGCCCCGCTGTTGATTACGGCGACACTCCTGGTGCTTTCGCGAACGTCTCCGGCATTTCTCCCTGTAATTTTCGGTACGGAGGACAAATTGAACCTGCTGGTTATTGGGATTGTGATGGGGGTGTCAGTGGGCTTCTTCGAGGAGCTAG
>DATFLS010000714.1:0-3788 GCA_035267465.1 bacterium | reverse complement strand
CACAGGCTGGCCGCCAGAACGAGGGCCAGGAAAAATATTAGCCGTGGTTTATGCATAAATCAATTCCTTACCATATCTGTTATTCACCATTGCCCGCTGCTTGTTGAATCTGCAGAGTATACTTCTCGATTATGCCTCCCTTATTCAGGACAAACACCGCGGATTGCGATTGCTGGTTAATGGAGGAAAGGGATCCGAGATAGACTTCATCGCCAATCTGCAGTTCCTGCAAGGTACCGGTCTGATCCACAAGAAAGAGTTTCTCCGCCGTGAGGCCGATAAGCCGGCTCTGTTCCACATTAATCAAGCCCTCTGTATTCGGAGGGATATCGTGAACTAAGGGATAGAATAACCTGGCGTACACAGGCGATTGAGGACGATTCACGGTGAGCAGGGAGGAGAACTCGATTGGTTTGACGTAAATATGGGAGATCCAACCGGGGCCATAACCGGTATTCACCTTCACCCAGTTCAGGTTCTCCCGCAGGAAGCGCACCTGTTCTCCCTGCCGGAGCTGGTGAATGACCTCACTGTCTGTGGTGGGGAACACCCGCAGGTTGACCTTCTCGCCAATGATTTCCATCACATGCCGACTCTCTTTTTGCAGTGTATCCAGACTGAAATAGCTCTCCATTAACAAATTGATATTGACTTCTCCAAGCTGTTCGATTTCATTCACCGCCGTGATTTCCAGGCGGGTGATTTTATTGATTGGCCGGCTATGCTCAATAGCTGCTATGAATCGATGCAGGTTACTGAAATTGCCGGTGGCTTCATATTCCGTGGCCAGGATACCATGCGATTCGAAGACATTTGTTGCCCGGGCCACGATATTGGTCCGAATAAACGCCCGCCCCTGATTCGCATTATTAAAAAATCCATAGATCAGGCTATGATCGTCACTGGGGAACAATTCTTTAGGGTAGTTCTCCAGGCGGTGTTTGGCGGCACTTAATTCCCTGCGGAGGGGCTCAAATCCGTTCACCGCCTCCTGAACGGTCGCAAGCTGCTTGCGTTTCTCCTGTAGCGTTGAGCGTAATTGTTCTGTTTGCGGATTGATCCTGAAGTGCAGGAAGCCCCATCCGCCGCCCCCGAGGATGAGGAGTGCTATCAGCAGAATAATAGTATTTCGTACACTATAAGTCACAATCCATCCTTCTACTCATATACCGCTCCTTGCAGGGGGGCTTTGTTATTCTCCCACCGGTTCAAGCGGGAATTCCGGGCCGCCCTCCTGATCCGGCATGTCCGGATTGAAGAACTGGGGATCTTCCGCCACCTGATTCACGCGCAGGCGAAAACTGTATAAAGTCACCCCGCGAAATTCTTGTTCTGTGATTTCCAGGATCTCGGCATCAGCGAAGATGCTGGCCAGCCGGGGAATACGATTACGATATAAACTGAAGCCCTGCAAGATGAAGTTGTCGTTGGTCGAGTGGAGATCCACCAGCCAACTGCTGGTAATTTGAGCAAATCCTTCGCTGATTACTTCCAGAGTGCGACTCCACTTCATACTCCCGGCGCTCAGTGTGTCCATTCTGTTTAGCTGGGCTTCGATAACCGAATACTCCGCCATCATACTATCCACGACGGTTTTGACCGGCTGAAGCTGTTCGATCTGGCTCGAGGTCAACGCGATGCTGCGCTCCAGATTTTCAATTGTGTGTTTCTTTTCCTGGTACTGGAAGTTAAATATGATAGGGGTGAGCGCCACCAATATCAGCAGTACGATTCCATACCATTCCAGCTTCAGGACTTTCTGCCGCTCACGCACATATTCCGGCAGTAAGGAGAGATTCGGAAAGCATTCGGAGTCCAGGCCGGTGATTCTCCAGGCAATGGCGATCGAATTGGTGTAGCGTTCTATATTTCCCTGGACACTTTCATCTATCTCCAGTTTCTCCGGTGCGAATTCCGGGCTGATAATATCAATATCGGGAAACTGACTGGCAAAAAAGGTGTGCCCGTTGATATCTTTCTGATTTGCCAGAAAAATCCGGTCAAGCCGCGGGATGTTTTCCTGATCAAGCTCCAGTAAAATCTTGCTGAACAGAGTGTTGAAGACATTCGAAGATTTTCTGCCCTCGTTGACCAGCGGGAGAATTGTCCGGATGGAGCGGCCCTCCAGAAAGATGATCCGGCTGGTTTTGTCACCCACGTAAATCACCGCATTGAGTTCATCTTCCGCAATGGTGTGATTTGCGCGGATGACCCCCAAAAGCGCAATCTCTTCCGGCAGGATCTCTCTGATAAAGAGCTTGCCCATATAGAGATCCTCCGCGCCGTCGAGCACCCGTAAAAATTGGGGAGCGCCTTCAATAGAACTGATGAGTAGCGAACCGTTTTCCTGTACCTCATACGATGATATCACCCGGGAGTACGCCTCGCCATAAAAGGTATAGAGTTTATCTTCGACTACATTGGCAATCTCTTTGTGTTTTACTGAGGAATAATCCTGGTTCGAAATCACATGGAAGATGGATTCCCCAACGGGAATATTCAGAGCGCAATCTATTTTTTTGGTGCTGAGACCGGTGAAGACATTACTGAGCAGATTCTCATTGGTTTCCGGGGTTTCGAAATCCTCCGGATCAGCTTCCGCGATATCAATGAGATCCGGTTCCTGTTCCGGGGCGTCCTCTTCCTCCTCCGTCACCTTGGGTTCCGCTTCTTCCTCTTCGATACCGAAAATATTAATGGAATCTTCCTCCGGCTCTTCGGAATCGGCTGGTGGACTGACAGCTTTTTTTACATACGACTTGCCGTCCTGAACCAAGTGCAATTCCCGGATATGGCGGAGGCGCAATGTATGCCCTTTCACCTGGAGTTGAGCGATCCGGAGAACAGATCCGACTACCGAAATTCCTACTGCATTTTTCACATTTGGCATAGATCACCCGGTGCCTTGATTCACCTCAGTGCGAGCGTCCCAGCTCGCCATATCATTCATATCATTATTATATCGTCTGTCCGACCAAGTCTTTCAGCCGTTTTTTGTTATTCGCGCTCCCGATAGCTTCTTCCAGAGCGATCTTCTCCTGTTTATATAACCGGGCGAGTTCTTGCTCCAGAGTCTGCATTCCCTGTGAACTGCCCTCGTGAATCATCTGGTAGATTTCCCCGGTGTTATTATTACGAATGGCAGCCTTCACAGCAGGAGTGGAGAGCAGGATTTCTTTTGCCAGGACTCGCTTTCCGTCCAGACTGGGAATCAGTTTCTGGCTGACAACGCAGGTGAGCACATCCGCCAGCCGGTTCCGGACCCGTTCTTGTTCAATGGGAGGAACTTCCCCGATGATCCGGTCCAGACTTTCCACGGCTGAGGCGGTATGAAGCGTACTGAAGGTCTTATGGCCGGAGTCGGTGACTTCCAGAGCGGTCATGATGGTTTCCGGATCACGCAATTCTCCGATCACGATAATATCAGGATCCTGGCGGAGCGCCTCAATCGTGCCGGCTTTAAATGAAACCACATCCCGTCCCACTTCTCTGTGGCGGACAATGGATTTCTTGGGGGTATGGAGCAGTTCGACCGGCGAGGCAATAATCACGATATGCGCATCGGTCGTCTGGTTATTCGCATCGATGATGGTGTCCAGGGTGGACGATTTCCCGGATCCGGTGATACCGGTGACCAGCGTTAAGCCATATTTGAGATACTTCAGACTTAACGCCTTCGCCACTTCGGGATGGAGGTTCAGACCCGTAAACGGTCGGATTTCGTGTTCGATCTTGCGCATATTGAGTGCCAGATGCTCCATATCAAAATACATATCGGCACGAAACCG
>DATFLS010000713.1:0-2452 GCA_035267465.1 bacterium | reverse complement strand
TGACGGCCTCCTGATAATCCCGCAGATGAGTCCGGTTGGTGGTCCCGACCTCAACCATCCGGGCGCCCGATTTCGCCATCACCTCCGGAATCCGAAAGCTGCCGCCGATTTCGATGAGCTGCCCCCGGGAAATGATAGCGTCTGATCCGGCTGCCAGCGTATTCAGCGCCAGAAACACCGCAGCGGCATTATTGTTCACCATAAGCGCCGATTCGGCGCCGGTCAAAGCACGGAGGAGATCTTCGATATGATCGTTGCGTTCGCCGCGTGTTCCGCTGGGCAGATCGAATTCCAGATTGGTATAGCCATACGCTGCCCGGGTCATGGCGTCACGAGACAGGTCGGAAAGTGGCGCCCGGCCCAGGCCGGTATGGAGCACGATCCCGGTGGCGTTAATCAGCGGCTGCACCATTCGCCCAATCCGATCCCGGCAGCGCCTGTCCACCTCGTTGACTACCAGCTCCTCCATTGCCTCGGGGTCATCGATCTCCGGTGGACTACCCGTGAGAATCTGTTGCCGGAAACTATCAATGGTCTCGCGAATCTGTGACACCACAAACGTTTCCGGAAGAGCATAGTCCCGGTCTCTGACGGTACTGAGCACCTTATCCACCGACGGCAGATTACGTAACAAAGATGACTTGTTCATATTCCTCTCCCGGACGTCCCCTTTCCGAAAGTTATCAGGCCACCCGGAGGCATGCAAGCGGCACCTTTTACCAGGAGAAACCGGTTAGCAGACGCAGCGACATGACGACCACAGCAATCACCAGGACCGCCCGGATGAGCGGCTCACCCTTCTCCACAGCCAGGTGACTGCCGAGCCATCCGCCGGCGCCCATACCAACCGCCAGCAGTAGGCCGACCGTCCAGTTCACCTCACCATGCAGTGCGAACACCAATAATGCAATCGCCGTAAATACCGAATTGATCACCACTTTATAACTATTGGTTCGCACTAAATCCAGCCCGTTCACCAGTGTGAGTGTCGCGATCACCAGGAAGCCGACGCCCGCCTGAATGAAGCCGCCGTAAAATCCGACAAACAAAAAGCAGAATGCGGCTATCCAGCGTCGCAAGGGTGTGAGCTGTTCTTCCGAACCCTCCAACTTCCGCACCGGATTCCAGAGAATGAGCACCAGGATCACCAGCATCAGGACACCGAGAATTTGTTCAAACAGGCGATCAGAGATATCGACTGCCACTGTCGCTCCCAGGATCGCCCCGACAACTGCCGGCCCTGCCAGGAAGAATCCATACCGGAGACTCTGGAACCCCTTCCGACGGAAGCCGGCGGCTGCGGTGACATTCTGGACAAATACGGCGATTCTGTTCGTCCCATTCGCCGTGGAAGCAGGCAAACCCAGGAAGATTAACAACGGGAGTGTCAGGAGGGATCCGCCGCCTGCCAGGGTGTTGAGAATCCCGGCAGCGACTCCGACCAGAGTAACTAATCCGAACTGGAGTACGTTCATCCGTGTCTCCCAACTAAAAAAGCCACCCCGGCCGTGAAACGGAATGGCTTACCTGCTGTCTTTCCCATCGATGTCAGACAACGTTTACTGGGTCTTGATCCGCGCCGCTTTTCCTTTGACCCGTCGCAGATAATAAAGCTTTGCCCGGCGGACCTTCCCTTCTTTCAGTCGTTCAATCGAGGCGATATTCGGCGAGTGCACCGGGAAGATCCGTTCGACCCCGATTCCATAGGAAATTTTTCGCACCGTAAACGTTTCGTTCACTCCGGAACCTTTCCGGGCAATCACAATCCCCTCAAAGCGCTGCAGCCGTTCCTTGTCGCCCTCCCGCACTTTCACATCAACCGCAACAGTATCCCCCGGTTTGAACTCCGGGATATCGTCCCGAATCTGCGTTGATTCGACTGTATCTAGTAAATTCATAATTCCCCCTGTTTACCGTTCGCGGCTGCCTTACTCTTATGTATTCTCAATCGCTCTATAAAACAGCCGTACGTGTTTCATCGTTCGCTGGGCCGGCAGGACTCGAACCTGCAATAGCCTGGTTAACAGCCAGGTGCATTGCCTATTATGCTACGGCCCAAAAGTTTCAAGCTTGATAATATAATAGATCTTATTCTTCTTTATCAATCAATAAATCATTCCGGCGAGACCGGGTGCGTTTTAAACGCTGTTCCTGTCGCCAGGCCGCGATATTGGCATGATGACCGGAAAGCAGAACCTCCGGTACCCGATGACCCCGGAACTCCTCCGGCCGGGTATAATGCGGTCCGTCCAGCAGCTCCGCACTGAACGAGTCGGTAGCGGCGGACTCCGGATCTTGCAGCACTCCCGGCAGCAGCCGGACAATGCTGTCGATGATAGCCAGGGCCGGAATTTCTCCTCCAGACAACACAAAATCTCCCAGAGAGATTTCCAGCGTCACCAGCTGCTCACGTACGCGCTCGTCCACACCCTTGTAATGTCCGCAGAGAAAT
>DATFLS010000712.1:0-9522 GCA_035267465.1 bacterium | reverse complement strand
ATATTGATATCGACGGGGACAACGATTTCGTGGTGGATTATACGCTGTCTGTCGGCTACGAGTACAGTCAGGGTCTGTTCAGCGTCACCTATCTCGCGTCAGCCGACACCTTGTTCCGGCCCTACCTGCCGCTGGGACCGTTTAAAGTCACCGTAATTCCCCCGTCCCAGGTGGGGCAGCTGGGGAAGGTGGATATGGGGGCATCCGAGGGGGTGAGACCAAGACTTCCTGATTGATCCCAAGTTCTATTGGATAGAACGTTTCTTCATATCTAACTCTCTGAATTATTCGTTCGTTTTATTTTTGTGAAAACATTATTAAAACCGAACTATTGTTAATCATAAGATTGGAGTTGGTTCATACTTTTTTCGAGAAGTGCAGGAGCCTGACAAATCACTGAGTCTTTTTCAGAAATTCCTTATATGGCGGATATCACGAAAGTATTGCATGATTATAGATCCCCCTATCCTTAAAATCGGGCTTGGAACTCTGCAGATATACTGACGTAGGTAATTTATGACTGGCGAAATAAGATAAATACCTATCGCATTAGCATTGATGCAAATGGGAAGATTTTATGCGGTAGATGAACCTGCCAGACTAAAATCCCTGGAAAATTTATTGCAAGATACTTCCATTGATCAACCAAGTACTATTGAGCACACAATTCTCAATCAACACCAGTCAACATCTCTGAGCACAATGTATTGGGGCGGATAGGATTCTGTATTCACTTTTTATTGGTGTTAAATAATTCAATGAATTTGTCTGTATTTTCGTCTATATCCGAATTTTTACTAGAATTTCTAGGACTTTTCATTGAATAGCTTAGTACGGATCTCTATATTCAAACTGCGAGGAGGGAGATGATTGGGAAGCAACGATCAATGATCACTAGAAAAGCTCTGACTCTAGTGAGGATTACTGGAACAAATATTCTCAATTACCATTAATTATTTCTGAATTTTACCGAGAATAACAAATGAGGTCGGTCATGACTGAGAAATTGAAAAATTTCTGGACGGGATTTGGCTCTGTGTTACACATTCACCCTATTAATTATTATGATAATTATGCTGTGGATTTCGAAGATGCTGAATTCAAAATACATAATATACATTCTTATCTCAACGTGATATCCAAAGATGCTCAAAATATTAAAACAGATTTCTTGAAAACGTATGCCCGAGAAACAAGAAAACTCGCCAGACGATAAGATTCCTAACAAAGGCTCTGATCGCTCAACAGATTCGGAATCTGCAAGTCAGGAGGAGCCCCCTGAGGTTCTATCAGACGACCAGGATTCCGAACATCTACCTGAAGATCCGACACAATTAATTGCCGCCGCATGGAGAGGGCAATATCCTCATCCAAGGGATCTACGAGAATATGAAGAGATTCATGAAGGATTTACTGATCGGTTGCTTACTATGACAGAAGCAGAATCAGAGCATAGACGTGCATTACAAACTCAACAAGTAGAAGCAGGCATAGAACACTTCAGTCGGGGCCAATGGTTCGCTTTTATCTTAGGAACGATTACCGTACTAACTGGGGGTGCTACTGCTATTTTTGGAAATGCTTGGGCTGGAGGACTCATCGGCATCAGCGCTGTTGCGGGTATTGTTACAGCTTTCCTGCGTTCAGCCTCGGGACGTGGTCCTCGAGAAAACAAAGCATCAGAGGATCAATCAAAGTAAGCCACCGGATCTTGGTCCTCCTGCAGATCCGTTGTCATGTGGTGTTTATATACCATCGTCGTACTAATGTCCTCATGCCCTAAAGTATCTTGCAATCTTTCTATCTAACCTCCCCGGCGCAAGTAATTCGTGGCGAATGTATACCGGAGATCGTGAAACCGGTATTTATCCCGACGCGGATCCTCCGGCCAGCAGTCCCGGACTACCGGCTTGAACGCGTGGCTGACCGCGGAGCTAGCATGCACCTGGTAAAAGAGTATGCCCTCCACTTTCCCGTTTTGCCGCCTGCCAATCCGGGGATCCTCCGCCGCCGGCCGGGAGAGGATGCCAATAAATAACAGGAATTCGATATTCTTACCCGATCGTTACAAATGCAGGATCGGCAGATCGAGATACTGTGTAAGTATTCGGGGAAGAAGCGGGACGAGATCCCGATGGGAGCGAACATCCAGGCGGTAGACTATATCACCGATCCGGAGAAGCAGCAGTATTTTCAGGAATTCGAGGAGACTATCGGGAAAGTCTGTGCCGAGAGGTTAGTCGAAGTGGAATAGTACAAAATTCCTTGGGACTGGGTTCCAGATTCGGTGAGCCGGATCCAGGTGTTGCTTATCATGCCCTTGATCGAGGGCGATGAGGTGGTGGAGTTGGGTAATTTCAATCATAAGAGTGCGAAAGATATTGTAAACTCAACAGCGTAGGAAAAAAGTTTGTTCATTATTTTTATAAACGGGTTGCCCTTTCACTGGAAATACTATAACCTTTTTGTATGGGCATCGGAAAATTTATTCTAAGCGGATTGATGGTAGCTAATGTGGCTCATTCTGTGAGTGTAGATGAACCACAGGACCTTAGAAAATTAGAGGATATTTTGGATCCCAATTGCTATTTCACACCATCAGAAGTTGAGTTTATTTCAACTTCCCAAAAAGCATCTAGTTTATCTACAGTTGGTGCCTTGTATCACACCTGAATGATATAGGTAGTCTGTCAGTAGATCTGGTTGTAAATATGGCAGTGAATCTGTTAGTACAATTCCCCGTATTTGACCGAATCTGACCGAAATGCTCGAACATGCCAAAAACCCCGAAACCTTGTAAACCTCTGGTTCCGGGGCTTCTTTGCTCGTACGCCCGACAGGACTCGAACCTGTAGCCTGCGGATTAGAAGTCCGCTGCTCTATCCAGTTGAGCTACGGGCGCAGGATATTCACCCAAATATAATCAGCGGTACAGGCAATGAGAAGTGGAAACTCGCTGTGATAGCCGTTGTTTCTAATCGAGGCATCTCCTACTTTTATTATACGTTGGCCCCGCTGAGTGAAATGATCGCATCAAGGAGTAATAAGAGTGGTAATTGGTTTATGAGCAATGAAGACAAGCCGTGTGTGTCATTCTTTTCCCGACTCATTGGGGGAAGGAAACTCTTTCGATGAACAGGTGCTCATGGATGGAGATTCTTCGCTGTCGCTCAGAATGACAATTGTTCCCGGTGTTTTTTTGGATTAATTGGTCCTATTTCACATAACGGCTTAAGATCATCGTTCTGTTGAGAGCAAAATGAGTCATTGATTATCACCACAAGCAAATAAGATGCGAGGTACTAACTTATGGTAGAACAGCAGCCGGAAGTCAGGATGGTTCGGGGCCAGTTCACCACCTGGGACGGGCTCCGGCTCTATCACCGGTGGTGGGAATCCGGGGAGGAAGTCAGGGCAGTGATGGTGGTTGTCCACGGGATTGGCGAACACAGCGGCTGGTATGAGTCGACGGCGGAGCGTTTGGTGCCGCTGGGCCTCCGGGTGGAGACCTTCGATCTCCGGGGGCACGGCCGGTCCGGCGGGGAACGCGCACTCGTGCGGAGTTTCGACGAGTATCTGAACGATCTGGAGGTGTTCCTGGGAGCGGTGCGGGAACGGAATGCGGACCTGCCGTTCCTGCTGTTCGGACACAGCATGGGCGGGGTTATCAGTGCGCTTTATGTGATCGACCGGCAGCCGGATCTGCAGGGATTGCTGCTGAGCGCACCGGCCATCGATATCTCGGGTGCCGCACCGGCGGTGCTGGTTTCCCTGGGGAAATTCATCGGCAGGCTGTTTCCCAGGCTTCCCACCGTCACAATAGCCAGCGCCAATGTTTTCCGGGATCCGGAGATGGCGAACAGGTACGATGCGGATCCGCTGGTCTACCACCGGGGTATCAAAGCCCGGACCGGAGCCGAGCTCAATGCCGCCGGACAAAGGATCCGGGAACACGCCGGGGACATCCGGATACCGTTGCTGATAATGCAGGGCACAGAAGATCAACTCACGGAGTTCACCGCCAGCCGGGAGCTCTACGAGCACGCTGGCTCAGAAGACAAAACCTTCCATAGTTATGACGGCTGGCGCCACGATCTGCTGCACGACCCGGAGAAGGAACGGGTGCTGGGGGATCTCAGCCGGTGGATACAGGCGCACCTGTAATCGAATCAACCTCCCTTTATTTGATAACGCCAGTTGATAATTCGGCACATAGGTTTGGCCGGCGAAACTGTGATTACTCTAAAAAATATACTCGTTTTCTGTGTCTTTAACTAATTAGAATATGTTTAATATAATAGAATAATATACCGTATTGTTGTATTTAATATTAATTTTTTTATATCTATTAACTTTGCTCAGGAGATGGAACATGCACTGACCCTGCTGACTCCCTCTTTCTCGTTCTCTCCCTTAATAAGGGGGAGCCAGAGGGGATCATTCTTTTAGCGTGCATCCAATGTCCCCTGTTTTCCATATGAACCGAGTAAGCTCAAGAGGTAAATATTTTTTTGTACTATTTGTGTTCGTCCGCGTCAATTCGTGGTTCATATTGTGGCCTCAAAGCAAAAAAATCCATATTGAGACTGAATGCGGTGAGACTTACATTACGCTTAACCAACTATTTTTCATCTTACATAGGCGAACTATTAATTGGTTGGGCGTTGTCGGGAGGCATACCCGATGAGAATTTCTGTACGAGGGGACACATCTTGCTATCGCAATGAGGATTGTCGAATCGATTAGGAAGGTATCCAGTTATGACTGATTTCTCGGCACTGTGGGCATTCGGAATGATTCTGGCAGCGTTTGCCTGCGGTGCGTTCGGAGCGGCACTCGGGGCGCTGCCGGCGTTTATCTTCACCGGATTGGTGATTATCGCAGGCGAGGCGGCAAATCTGGCGGCGATTGAGGCGGTGAATATCACATCGTCTGTCGGTTTTGGTCCGGTGTTCGGCCCGCATATCAGTTTTGCAGCCGGCACCGCAGCTGCGGCTTTCTCCGCAAAGCGTGGATACATGGACACCGGATTTCCCTATCATGAAGCAAAAAATATCGCTCATGCCCAGGGCCTAAAACCGGATGTGCTGATGGTGGGAGGGGGGTTCGGTATCATTGGGTGTTAGATTACGACAATCTCGTCTTCCCTGTCCCTTCCCTGGGATCCCATCGCCATGGGAGTGGTTTTATCGGCAGTCGCACCTCGATTAATCCTTGGCTATCCGGTTCTCGGGAGGCCGGAGTATGGCCTCCTGAATATGAAACCCTTTGAGCTAGAGGAACTCCGGGTGTTCAGTACTGAGGCGGATGGCAAATCGGAAGCGCCTTCCCAGCGGCTCCTGGTGGAGCCCTGGCTGCCGCACCAATACAAGTGGACGCATGTCGGGACCATTGGCGTTGTAGTGGGTATTCTGGCGGCATTCACCACCGTCAAAACCGGGAGTGTATTTCTCCTGTTCGGTATCAGCACCGCGACCCTGGTGTTTCTGAACTGCGGCGTCGAAAACATTCCGGTCACGCATCACATCTCGTTAATCGGTAGCACAGTGGTGGCAATTTACACCGGAGATGTGATGGTGGCGCCACTGTTTCCGTCCCTCCTGCTGGGAGGTCTGTTCGGGCTGGGCTCTGCATTGGTCGGAGAGGTTATTCAGCGGATATTGTACTCCCATGCGGGTACCCACCTGGATCCGCCGGCCAGCGCTATCGTCATCTGGACATTTGTTATCGCTGTGCTGGCAATGGCTGGTACTCTTCCGTCCAGCGCCTGGATTCCGCTGCCGGGGTGAGCCCGGGGATGAGTAATGCCAGAGGGTCTGTTCACAGAGACGGCACGTGGAGAAAAGCTGATCGTATCGTATATTCATTCCGGGTGGCGGAAATTTTGACATCATTGAGTAAAGTGAGTAACATGGGAACACTCTGTCTGCCGGGCAATTGAGTCCGTCTCCATGGGAGTATTCCCTGAACGGAAGGTTTGAATACACAGAACACACGCATCTCATCCAATCCTGTGGCATACAACGAGGAGGGGTACATGCAATACATTCTCGCGCTGGACCAGGGGACAACCAGCTCCCGGGCGATTATTTTCGATCATGACGGCCGGATTAAAGCGGTGGCCCAGAAGGAATTTGAGCAAATCTTTCCCAAACCCGGATGGGTAGAACATGATCCCAATGAAATTTGGTCCTCCCAGAGCAGCGTAGTGACCGAAGCGTTAGCCCGGGCAAATCTCGGGCTGGCGGATATCGCCGGCATCGGGATCACCAATCAGCGGGAAACCACTATTCTCTGGGATCGGAACACCGGCCAGCCTATCCATAATGCCATCGTCTGGCAGGATCGCCGCACGGCCGGGATCTGTGATCAACTGCGGGAAGCGGGCCACGAGGAATTGATTCAGCAGAAGACCGGACTGGTGATCGACTCCTATTTTTGCGGGACCAAAATTCAGTGGCTCCTGGAAAACGTCGAGGGCGCCAGAGCGAAAGCTGAGGCGGGTGACCTGGCTTTCGGTACCGTCGATAGCTGGCTGGTGTGGAAACTGACGAATGGCATCCAGCATCTGACCGACGTCTCCAATGCGTCCCGGACATTACTGTATAATATTCACACCGGAGAATGGGATGATGAGCTGTTGGATTTATTCGAAGTCCCTGCAGAGATACTCCCGGAGGTGGCGCCATCCAGCCAGGTGTATGATACCGTGGCGGAAGATGTGTTCTCAAGATCCATTCCCATCGGGGGCATTGCCGGGGATCAGCAATCGGCGTTATTCGGACAGCTGTGCACCAAACGCGGCATGGTGAAATCATCTTATGGGACAGGCAGTTTTATACTGATGAATACCGGGACGGAAGCGGTCCCGTCCGAGAACAATCTGGTCACCACGGTGGCCTGGAAGATCGGGGATCGCACTGAGTATGCGCTGGAGGGCAGCATCTTCATCGCCGGGGCCGTGGTACAGTGGCTACGGGACGGACTGAAAATTATCGATTCCTCTTCCGAGATTGAGGGCCTTGCCGCCAGTGTCGAAGATAACGGCGGTGTGTACATGGTCCCGGCCTTTGTGGGCCTCGGCGCTCCTCACTGGGATCAGTATGCACGCGGAACAATTACCGGGATTACCCGGGGAACCACCGACGGCCATTTCGCCCGGGCAGCGCTGGAAAGCATCGCCTACCAGGTGGCGGACGTGCTGGAGGCCATGACAGCGGATTCCGGACTGGACGTCCCGGAACTGCGGGCGGATGGAGGCGCCTCTGTCAACGACCTGCTGCTGCAGTTCCAGGCGGATATTCTAAAAGTGCCGGTGGTGAGACCGGAAGTATTCGAAACCACGGCGCTCGGCGCAGCGTTCCTGGCGGGCCTGGCCGTGGGCTACTGGGAGAGCGAGGAAGACATTGCCGATCACTGGACGGTGGACAAACGGTTCGAACCGGGTATGGAAACAGAGAAAGTTCACGCCCTGAGAAAAGGATGGAGTAAGGCGCTGGAGCGGGCACGGCACTGGGAGGAGCCGGGGGCTCAGTAGGCAGTGGGCGGTTGACAGTAAGCAAACGGAGACGCTGAGGCGACAAGGTGCAGGTGAGAATATTGCAGGTATCGGTCTTCTATCATCCTGATAGAAATTCTTCAAAAGTTGTACTGATTCTCGTGAACGAAACTTTGTTCCTCTCTTTAAAATCTTTGCGTTCTTCGCGGACTTAGCGGCTTTTGTGTCAATCATTTAAGATAGAATGCAAAGTTAGACCTAAGGATTATCCATGAAACGAGACGAGATGTTAGGGCGGATTCAGCGGGATCCGGACGACTGGGATTTCATTGTCATAGGAGGAGGCGCCACGGGATTGGGTGTGGCTATTGAGGGGGCCTCCCGGGGATATAAAACCGTACTCCTGGAACAGAGCGATTTTGCCAAGGGCACGTCCGGCCGGAGCACGAAATTAGTGCACGGCGGGGTGCGATATCTCCAGCAGGGGAATGTTTCACTGGTCCTGGAGGCGCTGAAAGAACGCGGGCTCCTGCATCAGAATGCACCTCATCTGGTTCATAACCAGCGGTTCGTGGTGCCGAATTACGACTGGTGGGAAGGTCCGTTTTACGGCGTCGGACTGAAATTGTATGATGTGCTGGCCGGCAAACGCGGCTTCGGATCGTCCGAATGGCTGTCCAAAGAAGAGACACTAAAGCGCATTCCGACCGTGGAGACAGAGGGCCTCCGGGGTGGAATTATCTATCATGACGGACAATTCGACGACTCACGCCTGGCTATGAACATGGCGCAGACCGCTGCCGATCAGGGCGGGACAGTGCTGAACTACATGCAGGTCGTCGATCTGCTCAAGTCCGGCGGCATGGTCAGCGGTGTGGTGGCCAGAGATATGGAGACCGGAGATGAACATGAATTGTCTGCGAAAGTGGTGATTAATGCGACCGGGCCGTTTACCGACAACATCTGTGAAATGGACGATGCAGGCGCGCCCAGAATGATCAAACCCAGTCAGGGTGTGCACATTGTGCTGGATCGATCGTTTCTGCCCGGAGACAGCGCCATCATGGTGCCGCACACCGCCGACGGACGGGTGCTGTTTGCGATTCCGTGGCACAATCGGACCGTAGTCGGCACCACGGATACCTCCATTGATTCCGTCTCGCTCGAGCCCAGACCACAAGCGGATGAACTCGAATTCCTGATTGCCCACGCTGCAAAATATCTCACCAAAGATCCCACCGAGCAGGATGTGCTCAGCACGTTCGCGGGTATCCGGCCACTGGTGAGCCCGGAAGGCGAGGACGATACCGCTTCTATTTCCAGGGATCATACCATCCATATTTCCCGGTCCGGGCTGGTGACCATTGCCGGCGGCAAATGGACCACCTACCGGAAGATGGCGGAAGATACCATCGATCAGGCGGCGACTCTGGCCGCTCTGCCGGATGAACCCAGCGTCACCAGCGCTCTGCATATCCACGGTTACCATAACCACGCGGAACAGTTCGGAGCGCTGGAGGTGTATGGCGCTGATGCAATGCAGATCCAGGATATGATCAACGCACATCCGGAGTATACCGAGCTCATCCATCCGGAATTGTCCATCAAAACGGCGGAGGTCATCTGGGCAGTGCGCGAGGAAATGGCGCGAACCGTGGAAGACTTTCTGTCCCGGCGGACCCGAACCCTTCTGCTGGATGCCAGAAAAAGCATGGAAGCGGCTCCGAAAGTGGCGGATCTCATGGCGGAGGAGCTTGGAAGAGACGCAGACTGGCGGGATCAGCAGGTGGAGGAGTATACGATATTGGCAGAGGGGTATACAGTTGGCAGTGGGCAGTAGGCAGCGGGAGGCAAGGAAGGCAAGAGTTCAAAACCCCAATACCCAATACTTCAAAAACCCCACACGCCACCCAGACGGAGGGCCACAGATTGGTAGTAGAGTAGGAAAGGAGATGACATGGTTAGGTTTCGGCCTACCTCGGTTACAGGGTTTCCCCGTTGTGGCTCACGAGCCGCATACCATG
>DATFLS010000711.1:0-5102 GCA_035267465.1 bacterium | reverse complement strand
TCTGCCCGGCATCCTGCAATTCGAAAAATCCGGTCTGGGTATTTCTGAGCCAGTAATAGAGGGTCTTCATCCGGGCGTAGTCTATGCCGGCATGCAGGGTTATTCCCCGGGATAATCGGAAGTCCGCGTTTATTGCTGTGCGCAATTCCGCTTCTTCGGGCCGGAGAGGAACGCTGTGTGCGATATAGGGATTCTGCTCCCAGCGGCTGGTGAACGTCTGATAATCATAACCCGTGGAGACAGTTGCCGAAATCCCCATGCTGTTGCCCGGAACGAAATTGACCCGGGCATAGGGTGCGATCTTTGTCCCCGAAGTGTCCGTCCGCACCGATTGATACTTCGCCCCCACACCGGCGCTCACCGCGCCTGAAATCGGGAACAGCGTTTCCAGTCCGATTTCGCCGAATTGTCCGTCACGCTCCGAATCAGTCTGGCTCCGGGAGAGGTTTTCCATTAACAGCCGCCCGGAGGCGCCCAGTTGAATCCCCAACAGCTGCGTGATAAACTCAACTGATGCACCGGTCCGGGTGTCGGTCGTCTTATCCAGAGATGTGTCTCCCGTGTCACTCCGCAGACTGGTGGCTCCGAAATCGACGCCCAGCTGAAGGATGGAGTTCTCGGCGATGTTAAATTGCAGTCCGGCGCCCAAGCTTCCTCTGCTGCCGGAGCGCGTATCGGCAGGGGACACCGCCTCAAACAGACCGCGCCTGGCCAGTGTGTAGTCACCGTGAATGGTGCCGGTTACCCGGTGTGTGAAATGATAATCGGTCCGGAGACTGAGCCCGCCCGTGGTATACTGACTGTTCCCGTATTGTCCTGCGCTGCGATCCAACTGTCCGTGTGCATGAATTGCAAGTGAACCGAACTCCTGCCAGTGCCCGAAATTTCCCAAGAAAGTCGAATAACTGCCTCCAAGCAGATCTCCCCAGGTGGATCGCTGAATGTCCGGGCCGGATGTTTCGACCTGGGGTTTTGCTTCCTGGAGTTGAAACCAGGTGCTGATCACCTCGGAAGGATTATCCGGTTTGACCAGGGCAGGAGTATCCGGGACGTTCGTCTCCTTATTGGAGGCGATACGCACTGTCTGGGTGCGACCCTGAATCAGCACCTCGGGTAGCTCCAGCTCCGCCTTCTCCGACCGCACTCTGGACGGATACTGAGTGGTGGGGCCCTGCAGCGAGTCTGACGGAACCGGCATTCGGGTGGGTGGAGGTTTCACCTTTTCCTGTGCCAACAACGGCAATGCGAAACAGACCACCAACCAGAATATGCTGAACTTACCCTTCATGGCCGATCTTAACACCCTCGTATGATTTGTGGCTGCATATTGCATAAAATTCTTCATTCGTCTGGCAGCGTGGCTGGCTATATGCCTGAGGTTACCCTTCTCCCATCAGATCCTGCAGCCGCTGCTTCGACTTTTCGGTAAAGGTGGTATCCGTCGGAAAGTCGGTCAGGATGGAGCGATACAATCGGCGGGCGTTATCATACTGATCGATCGCAACATTGCACTCTGCCGCGTTGTAGACACTCTTCACCACCCATTCCCGCTCTGATCCATACAGATATTTTGTTTTCAGATACTCCACCACTGCCGTATTACAATCGCCCTGCTGCCGGTACGACTCTCCCAGCAGATATTGAGCTTCTGCAGCGATTTCCGGCGCGGCGTCCGCCAGGACCGCATCCAGCAGTTCCCGGGCGGTTCCGTAGTTTTCCTGCCGGAGACGAACACGCGCCAACCCCACCCGGCTCAGGTGCTTCACGTGATCACTCCATTCGCTGCGAACGACGCTCTCAAAGAATGCCTGCGACTGGCTGTAGTTCTCCAGCTGGAAAAAGGCTAATCCCGTTTTATACGTGGCCAGGGCGATATTTTCATGCTGTGCGTAATCCCGGAGAATTTTTTCATAGATATCAATGGCCTGGGAGTAATCCCCGCGGTTGTACAGCAGATCCCCCGCATGCATGATAGCATCCGGAGTGCGGGCGGCATCCGGATAGGTTTGCCACTGTCTGCGGAAGGTTGCGATTGCGGAATCCGGAGTGGAGTATTCTTCATACACGGTCCCGATGGCAAAGTAAATATTCCGTGCGGTCTCCGTCTCGGGGTAATCCTGCAGAATGCCGCGGTATTCGCTGAGCGCTTCCTGATAGCGTTGTAACGTGACAAAATAGGTCGCCTTCCTGCTCAGGATTTCCGCTGCTTTCTCCCGGTCCCCGAGCCGGTCCACCAGCGCATCGATGACATCCAGCGACTCGGCGGCCCCGCTTCCCTGCTGCATCATGGACCACTGCAGTCCGGTCACCGCATCCGCCACGTATTCACTTTCGGGATACTTGTTGATGATGATCTTATACTGCTCGCCTGCCTGGGCGTACTGCTCCAGGTTGTAATAACAATCGCCGATGGCATAGGTGGCATCCACCCGGTATTCGCTGTCCGGATAGTTCAGCAGCAGTTCCCGGAAATCGGAGATCGCCACCTGGTACTGCTCTCCGCGGAAGGCAGCCCGGCCGCTCAGATACAGGGCTTCTTCGATGTCAGGAAACGAGGGGTAATCCTCGACCACTGTCCGGAATGCCTGCCGGGCGGCACTGAAGTTGCCGCTGCGAAGATAGGACTGTCCGATCTGAAGATTAGCCTCGGCTTGCTGCCTGGGAGTGCTGTCAGTCTCGAGCACCACCCGGTATACCTGGATGGCCCGGCTGTACTGCTTTGCATTAAACAGCGCATCTCCCTGACGCATCCGGGCGTCAATACGAATTGATTCAACTTCCGACTGCCGGGCTGTGGTTTCGAACGCCCGGGCGGCTTCTTCAAATCGCCCAAGCCGCATGGCAGCATAGCCCAACCCATAATTTGCATCGATGACAGACGAAGACTCCGGATACTGATCAAGAAACTGACGGTAGGCCACATAAGCTTGCTGAAAGTTATTCAGCCGGTACTCGGACTCGGCCTTCCACAACAGCGCCTCACTCGCGAACTGGCTGTTGGGAGCGGTCTGGAGCACCTGATCAAAATACCTGGCGGCCTGCTCGTATTGTTCCGCCCGGTAGTGCGACCAGGCCAGCCGGTAGATAGCCCGATCCTTGATCTCCGGATCATCATAGTGCACCCAGGTTTGCCGGAATGCCTCCTGCGCTTCGCCGTATTCTCCCCGGGCAAAATAGCATTCCGCCACCATCAGCGAGGCATCCGGAATTAGGTTCGATTCCTGGTATTCTTCCACGATTCGGGTAAAATAGCGCCGGGCGTCGGTGTAACTGCCCTCCTCAAATTCCAGAGATGCATATTGATATAATGCATTCGGGGCGTCGGATGATGTGGCATAATCCTGAAAGACCGTCCGGAAGGCCTCTCTGGCTTCCGGACGGTTCTCTTCCTGCAAATAATTCTGTCCGGCCTGAAATGTCGCCGAGGCAATGAGGGTGTCGCTGGTACTGATTTCGGCTACCTGCTGAAATGCCGCCGCTGCCTCGGAAAACTGCTCCGATTCTGCATAAGCCCACCCGAGGCTGTACTGGGCATCATCACGATACGGGTTCTCTTCCATGCCGACGGCGATTTGATACTCCGGAATGGCATTTTTGTAATCCCCCTGATGGTAATAGGCCTCTCCAATGAAATACTGGGCCTCGCCCATGAGCGGACTGTCCGGATAGTTCTCCATGGCGCTCCGCAAACTGGTGATGGCTTCGGCATAGTCGCCTTTCCCGTAGGCGGCGAACCCGACCCGGTACGCGGCCTGATTAGCGAGAGGACTCCCGGGATGGGTGACGATTAATTTAT
Organism: bacterium; assembly: GCA_035267465.1. GTDB lineage: Bacteria > Fidelibacterota > JAANXI01 > JAANXI01 > JAANXI01 > DATFLS01. The sequence continues at coordinate 1,306 of DATFLS010000711.1, read as the reverse complement.
CATACGCCTCCATGGCCTGGTCCCACTGGCCCTGTTCTTCAAAAATGTAGGCGGCGGAATAGGCCGCATAATCCGCCAATGAGGCGTCCGGGTAATCCTGATACACCTGCCGATAAAGCGCTAATGCTTTCTCCGTATTCCCGGTGCCATATACGGCCTCCCCGTACCAGTACAACGCACTGGGTGTCAGATCACTGTTGGGATACTGTTCTAAAAATCGCTCCAGCGCCCGGATGGCTCCCTGATATTCTCCGGAATTCACCAGTGCTTCCCCCAGCCGAAACTGCGCCCTGTCCCGGAATCCGACTGCCGGATATCTGGTCAGCAATTCGCGGTACACAGAAATCGCCCGACTGTAGTTCCGGGAATGGAGATACGATTCCGCCAGCAGAAATTGGGCCTCCCCGGCATAATCACTGGAAGGAAATTTCTTTAAAAACTCGCGGAATTGGTTGCTGGCCAGTTCATACAATTGATCGTTGTACATCCCCTTGGCAACAAAGAATTCACGCTCGGCCGCATTCTGCTCGGTCTGGGCATCTACCGTCAATGCACCCACCAGCAACCCGATCAGCACACCGATCCGGATGGATGAAGTAAAGTATTTCAGGAGTGCGTTCATACGCTTACGATTTCAGTTCTTTGATCTTCATACAGACAGGTTATTGGTCTATTTCTCCCATAGATAAAAACACTGTGTTTTTGACGATCCGAATCATGGTAAAGTTCCTGGCCGGTCCGCACAGCAACTCCCGGCGAACGACAGGTATTTCCCAACATCAATGGGATCTGCGGTCGTGTGGTTCGGACGCTCTCAATCCGGTCAGCTTTTATATCTTGCGAGTTTCCATATAGCCTGTCCAAAGACCTCTATGCAGATCAGCTGAATAGTAACTTCAGGTAGAACAGCGGATTTGACAGCTTTTTCCGTGGCACCTCATTGGCCAGCATACCTCCGATGATCCGGTTGACCTCATCACTTTTCGCCGCCTTGTGAATGACAAAATTAAGCAGCGGCCTGATTTTACCAAGTTTCTGCAGCCGGTGGCTCACCTGTAACTCATCCCCGATTTCCTTCCAGAGCCGTTTATCGTAGCGCTGCAGGAATGCTTCGCTGTAATCGTTTGCCTCGATGGCTTCGCTGATGGTCTGGATCGCATACCGGGCAGAATACATAGCGTTCCCGATCCCCTCCCCGGTGAAGGGGTCAATTAAGCCTGCGGCATCTCCCAGCAGCATGAAGCCGTTCCCGTAATTCTTCCGATGCTTGCTCCCCACCGGCAAATTCCAGCCGGTGGGATTTTCC
>DATFLS010000710.1:0-19964 GCA_035267465.1 bacterium | reverse complement strand
GCAGGAAGTGGTGGATACGGGAGAGCCGGTTTCTCTCCCGGTGGGCGATGATATTCTGGGCCGGGTATTCAATGTTATCGGTGAGCCCATCGATGGGAAAGAGCCGGTCAAAGGGGAGATCCGGTTACCCATTCATCGACCGGCGCCGAAACATGAAGAACTCTCCACCGAAACGGAAATGTTCGAAACCGGTATTAAGGTCATTGATTTGCTGGAACCGTATACCAAGGGCGGAAAGACAGGATTATTCGGTGGCGCCGGCGTGGGCAAAACGGTGCTCATCCAGGAGCTGATCCGGAATATTGCTTATGAGCATGGCGGCTATTCCGTGTTTGGCGGTGTGGGTGAGCGGAGCCGGGAGGGGAATGACCTTATTCTCGAGATGACCGAATCCGGGGTGCTGGATAATACGACCCTGGTGTTCGGGCAGATGAACGAACCGCCGGGGGCCCGCATGCGGGTGGGACTCACCGCGCTCACAGCTGCGGAGTATTTCAGAGATGAGAAGGGCATGGACGTCCTGCTGTTCATCGATAATATCTTCCGATTCGTTCAGGCGGGACAGGAGGTGTCTGCGCTGCTCGGCCGGATTCCGTCTGCAGTGGGTTACCAGCCAACATTGGGTACCGATCTGGGCGAACTGGAGGAACGCATCACTTCCACCAGTGCGGGGTCTATCACCTCGGTCCAGGCGATTTATGTTCCGGCAGATGATTTGACCGATCCCGCTCCGGCAACGACCTTCGCCCATCTGGACGCCTCCACCGTGTTGGATAGGTCCATCTCTGAATTAGGTATCTATCCGGCCGTCGATCCGCTTGACTCGACGTCCAGAATCCTGGACCCCAATATCATCGGAGAACGGCACTTCCGGGTTGCCCGGGAAGTGCAGGAGATACTGCAGCAGTACAAGGATCTCCAGGATATCATCGCCATTCTGGGGATGGAGGAGCTGTCCGAAGAAGATAAGGTCACCGTGGCCCGCGCCCGGCGAATTCAGCGTTTCTTGAGCCAGCCCTTCTTCGTGGCGGAACAGTTCACCGGAACGCCCGGCAGATACGTGAAATTGGAGGATACGCTTGATGGCTTCGAACGACTGGTGAACGGCGAATTCGACGATCTGCCGGAAAGAGCATTCTTATTCGTCGGGACCATCGATGAAGCAGTGGAACAAGCTAAGAAATTGAGATGACATGGCCCGTGATCAGTTAACCGTTGAAATTGTGACTCCCACCAGTGCGGAAGAAACGCGTCAGGTGTCCTATCTTCGTGCGCCCGGTGTGGATGGGCTGTTCGGGGTGCTGCCCGGGCATATCCCAGCGATGATCGCTCTGGATATCGGGGAAATCGGAATTGAGCAACAGAGCGGGCAACAATACTGGGCCACCAGTGGCGGATATGCGGAAATTCATCGTGACCGGGTCGTATTGTTGGTGGAAACTGCCGAACTGGCAACAAAAATCGATGTGGAACGCGCCAAGAGTTCGGCACAGCGTGCACGCCGGCGGTTAAAGGACGCAGACAGGAATCCCGATATCGATCCCGATCGTGCCCGTCACTCCCTCCAGAGAGCCCTGAATCGGCTCTCCATAGTGGAGGAACGCGGCTGACATCCGTAAATTTGTGCTTGAATTTGTGAACCGTCTAGCTCGATAATATCGGACTGGACGGTTTTTTTACGTACGGGACTAACGGGAAGGAGACTATGAGAATACCACAGCGAACCCATCTGTGTGGAGACCTCCGTCGATCGGACCATGGGCAGTCGGCCGTACTGCATGGGTGGGTGGAAACGACGCGTGATCATGGCGGAATCATTTTTCTCATGCTGCGGGACCGCGCCGGCAAGATACAGGTGGTGGTCAATCCGGAGACTTCGGAAGAGATGGCTCAGACAGCGAAGAAGATCGGCCACGAGTGGGTTATCACGGTGACGGGAACTGTCGCACTGAGAGATGAACAACATATTAATCCTGAATTGAATACCGGCGACATTGAGATCGTAGCAGAGACGGTGGAGATACTGAACGAATCAAAGCCGTTACCTTTCTTGATTCCGGAACCCGAATCCGCCAGCGAAGAGGTGCGCCTGAAATACCGGTATCTGGATCTCCGGACCAGGAAATTGCAGCAGAACCTTGCGATACGAAACCGGGCGTATCAATGTGTACGGTCTGCCCTGGTCGATCACGGATTCTATGAAATCGAAACCCCGTTTCTGATGAAATCCACTCCCGAAGGAGCCAGAGATTTCCTGGTGCCCAGCCGGTTACATAAAGGCCGGTTTTATGCGTTACCGCAGTCTCCCCAAACCTACAAACAGCTGCTGATGATCAGCGGATTTGATCGTTATTTCCAGATTGTAAAGTGCTTTCGGGACGAAGACTTACGCGCCGATCGCCAGCCTGAATTCACCCAGATAGACCTGGAGATGTCATTCGTTAATGAAGAGGAGGTGATGGAAATTGCCGAGGTGCTCACCGTCGTTCTATACTCGAATCTCGTGGAAGTTGCCCTGGAACGCCCCTTCCGGAAACTGACGTATCAGGAGGCGATCTGCCGATATGGTATGGATAAACCGGATCTTCGCTTTGAGATGCCAATTTATACTGTCACCGATATACTGGGCGACTCTGAGTTTCGGGTGTTTCAATCTGTGTACAAGCGGGGAGGAGTGATCGGAGCACTCTGTCTCCCGGATGCCGATCTCAGCCGCAAGGACATTGACCGGTTAACCGAGGAGGTCAAGCCGGTGAGGGCCCAGGGCGTTGCGTTCATGAAGGCTGCCTCAGATGGCGTCGAGGGCGGGATAAGCAAATTCTTTGCTGAACAGGAAATTGCCGATCTCTTGCGGGAGATTCAACCGGAGCCCGGGGCTCTCCTGCTGTTTATAGCCGATCAGCCCGAAATTGCGTATCCGGCGCTGGGCAAGCTCCGTGAGTATCTGGGACAAACCCAGGGGTTGATCGACAATAATGCCGTCGTCCCGGTCTGGGTTGTGAATTTCCCCATGTTTGAATTTAATGACGAAGAAAATCGGTGGGAGGCAATGCACCACCCGTTTACAGCGCCATTACCTAAAGATCTTCCCAACCTGTCCGATAATACAGCGGAGGTCAGAGCTCGTGCATATGATTTGGTAATAAACGGACAAGAAGTGGCGGGAGGAAGTATTCGAAATTATCAGCTGGCGACGCAGGAGAGAATTTTCGATTTGTTAGGGATTGGGCGAAAGGAACGGATGGAGAAGTTTGGATTCTTGCTGGAAGCCCTGGAATACGGCGCGCCACCGCATGGGGGCATTGCATTCGGTTTCGACCGGATCGTCGCCCTGCTCTCCGGGACAGAGTCAATTCGAAATGTGATTGCCTTCCCAAAAACCACCTCGGCGTTATCACTCATGGATGGGGCTCCCAGCGAGGTGGACGCAGGTCAGCTGCGGGAGTTGGGTCTGCAAATCATTCAGAATTCCTCCGGTAGTGACTGACACTGAAATTGGGATAAGCTGCAAATGAGGACATTAAAAAGGTGGGTTCTAATTGCAGGGATCGGAATAATCGGGTTTTGCGGAGGCTGCGCCCGTGAGATCCGGGAAACCCAGATGGAGGAGTTAAAGGAGACGCGCCAGACATCCGAGGAAATGCAGCAAGAGCTGGAATCGTTAAAAAAGCGACAAGCGGAACTCTCGACTAAACTGCAATCGATACAGCACGAACTGGAGCGCGCACGAGCGGAGTACAAGCGAGTGGAACGCATCACCAACATGGAGACTACGGAGAGGGATAGTACTTATGAATAAACTGAGTTTCGTTATACTGGCCGTAGCCGGTATTCTTCTTTCCAACACAAATTCGCTGCAGGCTCAGGATTACTTTTATTCCTCCGAAATGAGTGTGGAGAACTACCATGCCGAACTTGAGTTCTGGCAGTCTGAAATACAATCGCAACTGCAACAAAAAGCACAGCTGGAAAAAGAGATCGCAGCGATCCAAGAGCAGATTACGGAAACCAAACAAGAGATTGCCAGAATCCGTCATGAGACCCTGCGAATGTTGAGTGGCCTGATCGCCGACCCCTCGGATCCCGGCAAAGAATATGAGGCGTATGCGAACGCGCCGCTTATTCCGGAATCTCCCAAACAATCGTTTTGAATCTCTCGCTACAACCAAAAGGAGCCGATGGCGGAGCCAACCGGAGTCATTTTCCGTGGAAGTGCAAAAAATATCAGTTCTTATCAATTATTTCATGGATCATTGACTTAAAATTTATTAAGATTACAATCGTGCAACAAAAGACTTCACACTGTTAATTGTGATTTGCATATACTGGTTGGCAGGCACTTAATAAGCGCAGACTTAATATTCATTCGCTTTAAAAAATAATTGTTTAAGGGCGGAGATTTTTAATCTCACCTTGACAAGAATAATGCAGGTTAGTAATATAGAGTTGATTGCCCTTGGGCCAAATAACTTTACTTTGAACGGACGGAGGTAAAGAGGTATGAAAAAATTCAGAAATATTGTGCTAGCCGGCTTGGCTGGTTTGTCCCTCCTGTTAGCGGCTTGTGCGGGAGGTCCTTCTGAAGAGCAGTTGCAGAAGTTAATTGAAACACGCCAGGCTGCAGAAGCAGCCGAGGAACAGTGTCAGGAACTTCAGCAGCAGGTACAGGACTTGCAGGCGGAGCTCGAACAGAAGCAGCAGGAATTGGCCCGTGCAAAAGCTGAAAGATCCCGTGTCGAACGGACAGTTAGCGAAGGAGGGCAGTAATCATGAAACGGATACTAACACTCGGTCTGGTTTTAGGTATTTTGAGTCTCCTTTGCGTCGCACAGGTTGGGGCACAGCAGAACTATGGTTATACTTCGGAAATGAGTATGGAAGAGTATAACGCCGAACTCGAGAAGTGGGAGCAGCGGCTGCAGGAGGCCAATGACTGTGTTGCGCAGCAAGAACAGGAGATCGCCAGCCTCAAAGAACAGATCTCCAACGTTGAGGATCAGATTGCCAGCATTCGCCAGGAAACACTGAAACTCCTGAGCAGGCAGTATGAGAGTATCGAACAGACGGAACAGGCTCTGCAGAAATATTTAGCTGACCTTGACCAGTTGATTCGGGATCTGCGAGGCTTGCTGGCACTCTCTCCGGAAGAACTCTTCCAGAGAAGAGCGGAAGTCGATGAGCACGCAAACCATCTGGATCAGCTGAAACAGAATCCGTTTTCGGCGCTGGACGAAGCTCAGGAAAAGATCGGTACCGCCGAGGATCTGCTCCAGAGAATCCGCGCGAAGATGCCGAAAGCAATGAGCGATGTGTACACGGTTATGCGTGGCGACTATCTCTGGAGAATTTCCGGGATGCAGGATATTTATAACGATCCCTATCAGTGGGTGAAAATCTGGACTGCCAATCGGGATCAGATTAATAATCCGAATTTGATTTATCCGAATCAGCGGTTCGATATCCCGCGGCGGCTTGGTCCCGGAAAATACGTGGTGCAGCGTGGTGAAAGCCTCGCCAGGATCGCCGGGTATGGGGAAGTATATGGTGACCCCTTTCAATGGCAGAAGCTGTATGATGCTAATAAGAGAGTCATCATGGATCCCAATACAATCTACCCGCATATGATCTTGAACGTGCCGCAAAACTGAGGTGTCGTTTTCTTTGTGAAGTTCTGAGAAGTATAAATTATAAAAGCCTTCGGTTAGTTTTAACCGAAGGCTTTTTTTTATTGAAAGTGGGAGTGCCGGCGAACTTGGGATGTCGAATGAAAAAGAAATAGAAATTCCCATCATCGGGGTTGAACCCCTGATGTTATTGGGAGTGAATGACGCCAACCTGAAAGTACTTACCCATAATTTTGAAGCATCTATTATCGTCCGGGGTAACACCATGTATCTGAAAGGATCTGAATCCGAAGTCGATCAGATCGAAAACATCATCACGGAAATGGTATACACTTTGAAGAAGAAGGGTACGCTGGACGAACAGGATGTGGAGACGCTTGTCCGGCTGGAAAAGTCCGGAAAAATGGAGCATCGTGAAGAGGGGCTGGATTCGGTGATACTCTTCACAAAGAATGATGTGATTAAGCCGCGTACGAAGGGACAGGAGCTCTACTGGAAGTATACCAGAGAAAATGATATTGTTTTTGCAATCGGACCGGCGGGGACCGGGAAGACCTATCTGGCGGTGGCCATTGCCGTGGCCGCATTTAAAAACCGGGAAGTCTCGAAAATTGTGCTCTGCAGGCCTGCTGTGGAAGCAGGAGAAAGTCTGGGATTCTTGCCCGGCGATCTCAAGGAGAAAGTGGATCCCTATCTCACACCGCTTTATGATGCCCTGTACGAGATGCTGCCGGTTGAGAAACTCCGGACATTCATGGAGCAAAAAATTATCGAAATTGTTCCGCTGGCTTATATGCGCGGTCGAACATTGAACAGCGCGTTCGTTATTTTAGATGAGGCGCAGAATACCACTCCCCTGCAAATGAAAATGTTTTTAACCCGTTTGGGAGTGAATTCCCGCGCGATTATCACAGGTGACGTAACACAGATCGACTTACCTGAATATCAGGAGTCGGGGCTTATTCAATGCCAGGAAATTCTGATGAACGTGGACGGGATTAAGTTTATTTACCTCTCACCACGGGATGTCGTGCGGCATCGATTGGTAAAGGATATTATCCGGGCGTATGATAATCATTCGAGTGAATAGGGAGCCCCCTGATTGCTGATAATCAGGAGGGACACCATCCTGCAGCTGAAGTATTCGTTCCGGGGGATAGCTCTTGTTTCTGGCTTACCCGGACCATCATCCGGCAAGAAGAACGCCGGTGTTATCGTTATGGAAATTGGAAATGAAATGTACTAAACTGGATCGATGAAGGAACTGGAAAAGGGATCACCGCCATGGACTTGACGTTTACTCCCGCACAGGTGGAACTTCGGGAACGGGCGAGAGCATTTGCCGAGAAAGTGTTAGCCGATGGAGCCCGATACCGGGATGAGCACGCTCGATTTTCAGAGGCGATAATTCAGAAATTAGCCGGGGCTGGATTTCTGGGATTCACTATCGCGAAAGCACTGGGAGGCCTGGGGTATGATCTCCGTGGTTTTACAGAGGCGATCCGGGAAATATCCAGAGTGGACGCCGGCATTGCACTGATTCTGATTTCACACAGTCTGCTGTGCCAGACGGCATTAGCGCAATGGGGATCGGAACAGCAAAAAAATAAATATTTACCACGCCTGGCTAATGGTGAGATTCTGGCATCCTATGCAATACAGGATAATCAATATGGGAGTTCACACCTGCAGAGTGTGGCGACCACAGCCCACCGGGATGGTGACCAGTATCGCTTGAATGGGACGAAAGCCTGGATCTCGCATGGTGAGTCTGCCCGCCTGTTTTTCGTCTTTGCTCGTTCCGGAGAAAAGTCAGGTGGGGATGATGTTTCAATGTATATGATAGAAAAGGATCGGGAAGGACTTACCGCCTCTCCGCAGGCAGATCTTCTGGGATTACGAAGTGCCGGCCTGAGTAAGCTAGAACTGGCCGAATGCGTTGTTCCACTCGATCATCGATTAGGGGAGGAAGGAGCCGGCAGAAAGATAGCCGGGCAGCTGGAACTGCTTAACAATATCGGTCTTGCCGCCCAGGCTCTGGGGATCACCGAGGCCGCCCTTGAAAAATCAGTGTCCTATGCTAAACAACGCCGGCAGTTTAACAGGTTCATTGCCGAGTTTGAGGTCATCCAGGATAAACTGGCGGACATCGGAACCAATTTTGAAGCGGCACGATCGATAACCTCCCAGGCTGCCGCCGATGTTGATGCGGGCAACACTGCGCCGACGCTGGCTTCCATGGCAAAACTGTTTGCCACGACTACGGCGATGAACGCCGCCAACGAAGCGGTGCAAATTCATGGCGGATATGGTTACCTGAAAGAACACGGGATTGAGCGCCTTATGCGTGATGCCAAAGTGATGGAAATTTTCGGTGGCAGCGCTGAAACACAGCGGGCATTCATCGCGCATAAACTCTTAAACCGGGAACATTTTAGTAATTGAATTGCTGGTGGATGTTTTTATATACTTACTGATCGATAGGAAAATACTGTCCGATGACAGCGGCAGTGAGTGAAGGAGGACATTCTTCATCATCAGATGGCGATGAGGAAGCTGAGAGATTATGCGAGGTCGTCGTGCAGCACGAGAATGTGTACTGAAAATTTTGTATGCCTCCGAATTTAACGAGGAGCGGCTGGAGACCCTCATAGATGATATTGTCGCGAAAGAGGAGTTATCGGAGGAATCTCGGGATTTTACCCGGAAGTTAGCCCTCAAAACACAGGTCCATCGTAAAGAGTTTGATACATCAATCGAGCAAAAAGCCGAGCACTGGGATTTTCACCGGATTGCCACCCTGGATAAGATTATCCTGCGGATGGCCATGTGCGAGATACTCTACCTTGATATTCCCCCGAAAGTCAGTATCTCTGAGGCCATTGAAATAGCGAAAATCTACAGCACGGAGAACAGCGGAAGCTTCATCAATGGTATTTTAGATTCTTTTTTACACGATTTGCGAGCGGAAGGGCGGATCTTTGTGGAGTAATTATGCGCATCGCCATTATTTCAGATATTCATGGGAACAGACAGGGGCTTGAGTCGGTCATTGAAGTGCTGGACAGTCAAGCGGTTGATGAGATTTGGTCACCTGGAGATTTTGTCAATTACGGTGCGGATCCAGAGTTTATAATGGAGTGGGCAATACCGCATGTTCGGCATGCAGTGCTGGGGAATCATGATGCGGTGATTGTCGGGAAGGAGACGCCGGAATTTTTTAACATTTATGCCAGAGAGACAATCCCCTATACCCGGGCCCAGTTAAGCCAGGAGTATCTGGATTGGCTCACCGAGCTGCCCATGGAAAAAGTCGTGCAGGGAATCCGGTTAGTGCACGCCTCTCCGCTGCACCCTTCCGAATGGACCTACATTATGAGCAGCAGCCAGGCGATGACATTGTTCGGGACGTTTGAAGAGCAGGTGTGTCTGTTTGGTCACACGCACATTCAGGTAGTGTACGATTCCGAGGGTCACCAGTATTTTGAAGGTACCATAGACGTCCTGGAAGAACGCAAATATCTGATTAATCCCGGCAGTGTCGGGCAGCCCAGAGATGGCGATCCGCGATGGGCATGCGCATTATATGATACCGAGGAACATACCGTGGAACTGTTGCGTGGAAAGTATGATATTGATAAGGCTGCCAGCGGCATTTTTGAAGCAGGACTGCCGGAGAGACTGGGATATCGGTTGTATCAAGGGCAGTAACCTATATGGTGCCCGGTTGGAATGACGAGGGACAACAATTTAGTATTTATCAACTATTCAGAAGAATGACGAGAGCTCTGGATTTGTAATGGAAATAAAGAGGTAATCATTTATTATGCTTGACTTTTTAACAAAAATATTCGGTACCAAGTCCGAACGAGATATCAAGAAGATTCAACCGACCGTCGATCGAATCAATGAGATCTATGCCACGCTGACTGACGTGCCACAGGAAGATTTGGTCGAGCGGACAAGGGAATTTCAGGCCCGCCTGCGGGAAATAGAGGAGCAGGTACGCGACGAGTATGAGGGTGTACTCGATTATGATGAAATGCTGGATGAGATCCACCAAGCCCAGCAGCCTGTACTGGACGAGATTTTACCTGAGGCGTTTGCAATGGTCAAGGAGACCTGTCGCCGGCTGGTCGGTGAGAAGTGGAAAGTGACCGGGCAGGAAATTGAGTGGAACATGATTCCGTATGATGTCCAGATTGTTGGCGGGATTGTGCTGCATCAGGGGAATATTGCGGAAATGAAGACCGGGGAAGGAAAAACACTGGCAGCCACCATGCCCCTCTATCTGAACGCGCTCACCGGCCGGGGAGCCCATGTAGTGACGGTGAACGATTATCTTGCCAGACGCGATGCGCAGTGGATGGGACAAATTTACGAACGACTGGGCTTGACGGTCGGGTCCATTCAGAATGAAATGAACCCCCAACAGCGACGAGAGATCTACAACCGGGATATTGTCTATGGAACGAACAACGAATTCGGTTTTGACTATCTCCGGGATAACATGTCCATCCGGAAGGAAGACCAGGTGCATCACGGGTACCATTACGCGATTGTCGACGAGGTGGACAGCGTGCTGATTGATGAGGCCAGAACGCCGCTTATTATTTCGGGAGTGGTGGAGCAGGATGACCGGGATAAGTTCTCGGATATCAAACCGAAGGTCGAGCGGCTGGTGCGCCAGCAACGCCGACTGGTCAGTGAACTGGTCAGCCAAGCTGAGAAGCAGTTGGAGAATGGCGATGAATATCAGGGGGGTATTGAACTGCTGCGAGCGTCTCGCGGACTCCCGAAGCATCGGCAGGTGATGCGGATGTTCGAGGATCCCTCCCTGAAAAAATTGGCCCGGTCGGTCGAAAACGATTTTATGCGGGACAAACGAATGCATGAGATCGATGATGAGTTGTATTTCAGCGTTGACGAAAAAAGTAATGTAATCGATTTAACCGAGAAAGGACGGGAAAGTCTGGCTCCGGAGGATCCCGAGACCTTCGTCATTCCGGATCTGGGTGAAGAGATTTCCAAGATTGAGGAAGCCGATCTTTCCCCCGAAGAGAAGATGGAGAAACGGGAGGACGTGCACCGGAAACATAGTGAACGGTCCGAGCGAATTCACAATATCACCCAATTACTCCGGGCCTTTACACTTTTTGAGAAGGATGTGGAATACGTGGTCCAGGATGGGAAGGTGCAGATTGTCGATGAGTTCACCGGCCGCGTAATGCCGGGCCGGCGGTTCAGCGACGGCTTGCATCAGGCGCTGGAAGCGAAAGAGAGTGTCCAGGTCGAACGAGAAACCCAGACATTGGCGACCATTACGCTGCAGAATTTCTTCCGCTTGTATCAGAAGCTGGCCGGGATGACCGGCACGGCCGCGACGGAAGCGGGCGAATTCAAAGAAATCTATGAATTAGACGTTACCGTGATTCTGACCCATCGTCCGGTGATTCGCGACGATCGCGATGATATGATTTACCGAACCTTGCGGGAAAAATATAATTCCGTTATCGAGGATATTGTTGACTGCCACAATCGCAATCAGCCCGTGCTGGTGGGGACGGTTTCTGTGGAGGTGTCGGAGAAATTAAGCCGGATGCTGAAACGTACCGGTATTCCCCACAACGTGTTGAATGCCAAGCAACATCAGTCAGAAGCCGAGGTGGTGGCCCGTGCCGGGCAGCAAGGCGCCGTCACCATTGCCACCAATATGGCCGGCCGCGGGACTGACATCAAACTGGGTGAAGGGGTACGCGAAGTCGGTGGGCTCCATATCATTGGCACGGAACGACACGAAGCCCGCCGGATCGATCTGCAGCTGAAAGGAAGATCCGGACGCCAGGGGGATCCCGGATCCTCGCAATTCTATCTTTCACTGGAGGATGACCTGATGCGCTTATTCGGCTCCGAGCGTATCGCAAATGTAATGGATCGATTGGGATTGGAAGAAGGAGAAGTGATCCAGCACCGGATGATTTCCAAATCCATCGAGCGCGCCCAGAAAAAAGTGGAGGCCCGAAACTTCAGCATACGGAAGCATCTCCTCGAATACGATGATGTAATGAACCAGCAGCGGGAAGTGATTTACAGCCGACGAAACCATGCGCTGCGCGGCGAAGATCTGCGGCAGGAGATCATGGAAATGCTGGAAGATTACGTGGATGCCTTCCTGGAGAAATATACCCCGCAATCCCAGTATCCCGAGGAATGGGACTGGGAATCCATCCGGATGGAACTGCTGTCCGTGTTAACTATCGATCTGGGCTTGGATGATTTTGAGACGTTCAACATTGACGCGATGCGGGACCGGATTATCGACGAGGCAAAAGAGGTCTACCAGCAGAAGGAAGAAATCGTGCCGGATGAGATCATGCGGCAGATTGAACGGTTTATCTACCTGCGGATTATCGACGAGTCCTGGAAGGATCACCTGTATGAAATGGATCAGATCAAAGAAGGAATCAACCTTCGCGCCTACGGCCAGAAAGATCCGCTGATCGAGTATAAGAAAGCCGGCTATGAGATGTTTCTGGAACTGCTGGATCGGATTAATAAGGAAACCCTTCAGGCGCTCTACCGCGCACAGATCACCCGGGAAGAGAAACAACGCGATGGATTCCGGCCGCATATGCGCACCAAAATCACCGGTATACAACACGAAGATACCAGCGGAATGGGCATGCAACCCGCCCCGCAGGAAATGGCCGCAGAACAACAAATGGCCGGCGGGGGACCACAACAGCAAGGTAAAATTCAACCCCGGACCGTCGAAGATGAACCAGGCCGAAATGATCCCTGTTGGTGTGGGAGTGGGAAAAAATATAAAAAGTGTCACGGGAGATAGACCCCGGGAGAAGGCAGGAACCTTCTTCGTTCAGAATGCGCAATTGACCATCACCGATCCGAATCCGGCAGAACGGGCCCGTCACATACCTTTTCAGGAAACATCCTTATTGTAAGTTTTTACAGTTTCCCTTCGATAAGTCTCAGAGTGTAGTTTCGTTTTCAGGAAAAACATTGCTGTAAAATTTCAGAAATATATGTCAGGGAGCACTTGCTTTCTTGCATATCCGTTGTAGATTAAGAGAAATACTATCGAAGCCGGGATCTGGTACCTCGGCTGGAACATGGTAATAAACAGCAGAGTTGAGATTCCTGTTACTTCCGGGGCACGTGTTGTCATTTTAGCCGTGCATTGTGGATCAGGTTACAATGCCACAGGTACATATTATTCCGTAACAACAGAGATTGTCTCCCATGGATAGTGTCACCTGGATAAAGCAGGTAAATCCTGAATGCCAGCGCTCCGGATCAGATAAATGCAGGGAGTAGTCAATGGGAGGAGTGAGTGATGGTCTCGCCTCCCCCTTTTCATTGCCAGGTGAGATCACCGGATTAGACCGGTTGTACGAAAGCAGGTTATACCAGTCAGAATAACCACTGTAGTTGCAGTTATGATAGTGACTTTGTCGTGAAGATGGGGAAGTGAGTCGCCGCAACTTTTTCTTTTAATATCAGGGGAGGGTACCTCAGGTGGACAACCGGAGGCACACTGAAACGAGCTTTATCGGGCATGTCTGGCTTGACCAGGAGACGGGAGAGATCACTGCGACGGATGCCACCTTCGACTCGTGGGCAGATCCGGGGCAGCGATCACATATCGACCGATACCTGGCCGAACCGGAGGGCGCCTCGTTTTTCGAAGCGATACAGGGTCACCTCACACCGGAGGCACCGGCGATAATTCCGGCAGTTACCTCGTTCGATGATGGGCAGCCGGACCAGTTGATGTGTTTTTTACCTGCCCAGCCGGTGGCAACGGATCTCCCAGTGACCATGGTCCCGCTTGCGCAGGACGCCCCGGAGACTGACGTAGCTGCTCCGCCACCCCAGGTGTTTGATGTGATCACGGATTTTGTACTGGTATGCGATCCGACTTATACGATTGTTCGCGCGAACCGGGCGGCGCAGGCGGTATATGGAGGGCTGCAGCCTGTGGAAGGCCGTAAGTGCTACCAGGTGCTGCGGGGACGGAACCACCCCTGTGCAGATTGCCCCCTGCCGACAACCCTGGAAACAGGTCGACTAATACCGACCGAGTTTTACGATCGGCAACTGCGGGAGTTCTTGGAAATCCGCACCTATCCGCACGTAACAGAGACCGGCCGGTGGCAGGATTTCACGATTCTGACCCGGGTGATTTCTGAGCGCCGGCGGCGGGAAGGAGAGACGGCACAGACGAGGAAGCTGCTAGCGCTGGGACAGATGGCATCGGGTTTGGCCCATGATTTCAACAACCGATTGACCGTTATTCTTGGTCGGGTGCAATTGTTGAAGTCACGCACCACGGATCCGGAAGTGCGTAGCAGTTTACGAACTATAGAAGCGGCGGCCTTTGATAGCACAGATATCATTCAACGTCTCCAGGATTTTACACGAGCCCAAATGGCAGAGGAAGGCGATCAGTTTGCGCCGGTGGAAGTGAACGCACTGATCCGGGATGTACAGCAATATGTGGAAACCCGGACTGCCCGGATCAGACAACAGGAGGGTATCCGAATTACCATTGAAACGCAGCTGCGGGAAGTGGCCCGGATTGAGGGACACCGGGATCGGTTGCGGAATGCATTCCTGAACGTCGCACTTAACGCGATTGAGGCGATGGAAATCGGCGGTGTGCTGCGATTGTGGACTCAGCAACTGGGACGCCAGGTCGAGATTGGTATAGTGGATACGGGCGTGGGAATGGCCAAAACAGTACGAGAGCAAATGTTCGATCCGTTCTTCACAACCAAAGGATCCCGGAAAAACGGTCTGGGGTTATCCGAAGTCTACGGCATAGTGAATCAACACCATGGCAGCATCCACGTGGATAGTACCCCGGGGGAAGGCACCACCATCTCCATGTATTTCCCGGCGCTGATTCCGGAATCGCAGGAATGAGAACCTTCTGTGCACAGCACCAGTTGAATATCAGTGCTGAACTTAAAACGTCAGATATCCCATTGATTTCCAAATCTTCTCAAGGGTCGACATGACCGAATACATTCAATCATCTCTGTGACCTGGATCACTCGTCGGCTATGTGAAATGTATGATTCCACGGAAATTCAATAATTAATAGACAATTGACCGATGAATATGTATACTATTATTTATCTAATAAAATGAACATAATATACATCTTTGTATTAATTATTTATTAACGGGTCGGCATTCATCATCCCAATTTTTTTAAAAATCGCAGAATATTATCGAGGAGAGTAAGGAGAGTGGCCGTCCGGAGCGATCGTACCGATGTGTGTCAGGCATAACCGGCTGCACCCTGCAGGCACTCAACCACGATGTATACGCCGAGCACAAGAGGCAATTGAGAAGTGGGCAGTCAGCACAGCGCAGCAACTGAACAACGGATCACCCTTGCAGAACTTCACAACAAAATCCCGGCAGACAGATAAGTTTTTTGAACAGGTGTTATCTCTGGTTGAAGAGTATGCAGATGAACCGGTTGCGGAGCAATTTAAGTCCTTACAGGCAGAACGGGAGCGATATTTACGGGAACGCTGGGCTGACTACGGTCTTGTAGGCGAGGCGATTGAACCGATTTATTACCGGGATATTGACTACGAGCATGTGGTTGTGCTCTTGCATGATCATCTGACTGACAAATTTGATGAACTGTTTGAGGCCTCTGTTGCCATCATTAAACTCGCGATGCAGTATGGGGAGTATGAGAAAGCGCGCCATCTGGTTTCGTTGCTTAAGATACCGGCACAGGATAAACAGAAGCAGGCAGAATTTTTTATGCTGGAAGGGAAGCTCGCTTTACTCTTGAACCAATATGAGCGGAGCACGCAAAAATACCAGCAGGCTGCGCAATTATATTCGGAACTGGACGATAAGCGGAAGCTGGCCGGAGCGTATAATAATCTGGGAATCATTGCTTACGAACAGTGGCAAACAGAATCAGGCCGTGAGTACTTCGAACAGGCCCGGATCCTCGGACGGAATCACGGTGATGAGAATCTCGCGGTGATTATTCAGATGAACCTGGGAATTGTGCATTTAATCCAGGGTGAAGCCGTGAAAGCAGGCAAGCTCTTTGAATCGTTACTCGGGAGAATTGGAGCAGACAACAAGTACCAGAGATTACTACTGCTGGCGAATTTGGGGTTAGCGGCCAGAGATGCGAGAACCTACTCCCGGGCAAAACAATCCCTTGAAGAAGCATTAAAGATTGCCCATGAACTGGAAGATCAACACCAGATTGGTATCGTTACTTTCGATCTGGCCGAAGTGTCGGTGCTTTCGGGCGAGTATGACACCGGGAATGAGTTGCTGTTAAAAGCGTTCACCATTTTTTCCAATTTACATGATGCCGTGAGACTGGCGGATGCTTATCGTGTGTTCGGAATATTGCACACCAGGCAGGGGTATTATGAACTCGCAGAGTCAGAATTTCGTATTAGCTTGCGGGTGAATAAGGAGAAGGGAAACACACTTAATCTAGCTGAGACTTATCAGGCTTACAGTGAATTAGCGGCGGCCCGGGGAAGTACCCGGAACCAGATCGAGTACTTGAGAAAAGCGCTCTCATTTTGCCAGAGTATGCAAGCGGTTCGCCGAATCGAGCAAATCCGGGCGAAACTGGAGAGTATCGAAAATGCCGGATTCGACTTCTGATGGTCCAAGGAGATTTTTCTGTCTCTGTTTGCTTGATAGTTAGTGCACTCCCGTATCAGAACGAAATCCGCGTTGCATGAGGATATTGCAAACGGCTGATGTTTTCCGTCCGCCGGGTGAAGAGGATCCCGGTAAATAGTGGTTTCAGTTCTTCGCCCTGCCCTCACTTACCGAATTGAAATTGACGCTGTCTTTGCATGTGAACAGCATCCGGGCAATGTCCAATGATCGGCATCTTAGATGCAGAGATTAAAGAGACACATTGTTCCCGGTTGAATCCGGTATTCTGCTTTCGGGAAAAAATTCATATTATATTTATATGCAGGAGTTTCGGGATAAAAATATACTTTACCGCAGATAGCACTGAACATACAGATGAAGATATACACAAAGCGAGGTGATACCGGCAAAACAGACCTGTATGGTGGAGGGAGAGTGCGTAAAAATAATCCGGTGATCGAGGCATATGGTACCATCGATGAACTAAATGCACTGCTGGGAATGGTGCGGAGTGCTCTGCAGCCGGATTTTGCATCTATGGCAGACGAGATACGGGTCATTCAGAATAATCTGCACACGGAATGTGCCTTTCTGGCGAGTATGCAGTCGGATGAAGAATCGCCTGCACTTGGGGAAAATCACGTGGAATGGCTGGAAGATCGATGCGATTCATACCAGGAGCAGTTACCGCAGATAAATTATTTCATCCTGCCCGGAGGAACTTCCCGGGCTGCGTTACTCCATTTTGCCCGAACAGTCTGTCGGAGGGCCGAGCGAAAAGTGGTAGCCGCTGCCGGGACCTTCGACTTTCCGGAGGTAAATATCATGTATCTCAATCGACTCTCCGACCTGATGTATCTTATGGCCAGGTACGTTAACCAGCAGTCAGGGATCGGAGACGAGCAAATTCAGTATGAATAAGTTGGATTGGGATTCGGTCAGGCTTACTGTGGGCGACGCCGGTTGGATCTGGTGAGCAAAATGACATGATGGTGCGGCGGCTTCGGACGGAAGAATTACTGCCGGATATTATCGATAACAACGTGCGTATACTGTTCGTCGGACTGGCCCCGTCTGAATATTCAGCTGAATGCGGTCATTACCATGCGGATGAGGACGATGAATTCTACCAGCTCCTGTTCGATGCCAAACTCACCTCCGAACAGGTCATGCCGCATCGTGATCATAGGTTACCGGAATTTCGTATCGGGTTGACCCATCTCTCCAACACAAACACATTGGCAGATGTCGATGAACCGGATCCGGTCGACTATGCCGTCGGGAAACTGATCCGGCTGGTCTTTACCCGCAAACCCTGTATTGTTTGTTTTATCGGGAAGGCAGCCTTCAAGCAATTTTATGATCTGCCAACTGATTATGGTTTGCAGAAGCAGCGAATCGGCACCGCGAGAGTATTCGTTGTTCCCGATTCGCATCCGGCGCGGCGCAAAGATCCCCAGGCTGACGTGATCAAGTTCTACCGGCAATTATATGAATCAGGGAAAGAGCATTATGAATAATTCTGGGATGAGGGTTGAGCGGTCTGTCCGGTTCCATCCTGTGCAATGGCAGGATAGGTATCTGCTATTTCTCGACACATTTTGCGTTACCCCCGATCACCAATGACTCTCCACAGCTGCTTGCAATGGAGTACTGGTGTACAATAAATTAACTTCCCTGCAAGAGGCATACTCCTGACAACCACGCGTAGATGTAGAATTTCGAAACTCTGCTATGAGAATTTAGTATATGATATCTGATTAAGGTATATTACTTTAACGAAAGCGAAAGTAAAATTGAGGAACTATGGAGGATACAATGGTTTCCAAAGACACAGTGATGGACATGTTGCACGAATGCTATGATCCGGAAATTCCGGTGAATATAGTGGACCTCGGTCTGGTGTACGATGTGGATATAGATGAGGCCGCGAATGTTCATGTGACAATGACGCTTACTGCCCAGGGATGTCCCATGAGTGATCTGATCGATCAGCAAGTGCGGGACAAACTGGAGAGCCTGGACGAGGTGAACGATGCGACAGTTGATATCGTATGGGAGCCGCGCTGGAATCCCAGTATGATCTCACCGGAGGGACGCAAGCAATTAGGGATGTAGTACCGCTGTGTGTCGGGTTCCGATCCACCACAGTTATCTCTGGAAGTATAACGGCTCATCAAATCGAATAAGAGTATGAACTTATTTCTGACAGAGAGGTGACGCCTATGCAATGGGATTTTACACCTCAGCAGGTGCTCACAGGCGAAGCGGCGTACGACATTCGTGATTACCGGGATGATCTCTGGGAAGAGATGCAGGAACACGCAGATCAAAAGGGCTTTGAGGGATTTTTCTGGACAATGTATCATCTCGCCATGGGATATTCACCAAAGCAGATGACGGATATGATCCGTAAGAAAAATGCTTTGTCTCAGGAAGAAGCCAAAGAGCAGCTGCAACAGTTTGAGCTGATTGCTGCGTCCCATGAGAACGAAATCGATATGTTAAAAGCCATCATCAAACGGAAGCTGCTTCAATTTAAGCAGGAAGGCAGAGATATCTACCAGGAGGAGACGCTGGTCGAGTACATGCGGGAATGGGTAGAAGACACCGTACAATCCCACCAGGTCGACTGAGCATACCGATCAGGCATGCTCACAACAACCCCAAATCTTTTTTGTGAATAATCCGGACTCATTGCAGAACTTTCTCGCCCATCTGCGATCATCGCCGGACGGGGCGGTTTTCAATCCATGGTATGAATCTGACCGGGACCATGATCAGGATCCCGGCGCCCCTTCCATTCGCCGGGAGCACCTTTACTGGTATCTTGAAAATCGGAGGCAACGGGCAACCCATCTGCTGATTGGCGAGGCGATTGGGTACCAGGGCGGGCATTTCTCCGGTATCCCAATGACTTCGGAGCGGATTCTGCTGGGGCAGAAACAATCCGCAGGGATCGATCCGAACGAGGTGTTCAATGGAGTGATGCCCAGGCGGACCAGCGACCCGGCGGTAAAATCCAGAGGATTTACAGAGAACACGGCGACTATCGTCTGGAAGGCGTTGAGGACAAACGATATCGATCCGTATTCCATCATTCTCTGGAATACGTTTCCCTGGCATCCATACGATGCTGAGAGAGGACTGTTGAGTAACCGAACTCCGACCGGAGAGGAATTTGCCGCTGGCCGGCCGCATCTTGAACAATTTCTCGAATTGTATCGGGACTGCACGCCGGTGGCGTTAGGAAGGCATGCCCGGCAACAGCTCCGGGATCTCGGATGTCAGTGCGCACACCTCCGCCACCCGGCACACGGGGGCGCTCCGGAATTTCGGGCAGGGCTGCGGAAGCTGTTTAGTTAGCGGAGATCCTCATTACGTCTTCCGGTGTCGACCTCCTTATGAGAATGGCTGAGATCATCAAGGTCCCTGAGAAACGGGTGCTGCAGGAACCGCGGAGGATCCTCTGGGTTGATCTGCCAGACCGGCTGTACTCAATCGTGGTTCTTTTTGTTCCATGGTATGTCGGCATCCGCAGAAAATTTTATATGCGACTGATGGGAATTTTTCCTTATTATTAAGGAGAGTATAATTTGAGATCTGGTTTATTATGGGTTTATTAATATTTTATTTGTGTCTCGCCATTGGGGT
>DATFLS010000709.1:0-7536 GCA_035267465.1 bacterium | reverse complement strand
GTCCGAGATCACTCCGGCAACCAGAGTTGCGCCCTGCGGGATTCGCTGACCAACGGAAAGCGTCACCCACTCCACATTGCTTTGACGGTTATTTTGAGAGCAAGTCCAGAAGATGATCAGGGTGAGAGCCGACAAGAGTATTACTGCTTTTTTACACATAACTTCTCCTCCGGATTAAAAAATATTGAGCTGGCACCAGAGATACGTGAGCGGAGCGACCAGGAGTAAGGAGTCAAATCTGTCAAGTATCCCGCCGTGCCCGGGCAGTAACGAGGAGGTGTCCTTCAAATCTGACGCCCGTTTCATCCACGACTCGATGAGATCACCAACCTGTCCGAAGATTCCGACAGCCAGGATTAAGAAAATGACCATCGGTAGTGAGAGATCCGGTAGTAACGGTGATATGTACACGCCCGATACCAGAATCAGAGTGCCAACAAATCCCGCCACGGCGCCTTCCACAGATTTATTGGGGCTCACGGTCTCATGGAGTTTATGCTCGCCGAACGCTGTGCCGATGTAGTAGGCTGCCGTATCACACACCCAAACTCCGGCGAATAACATAATGACAAAAATTCCGGCGTCCTGATAGGAGGTGAATACCCGGCTCTCCCGAATCCCGATCAACGTGGTGATAAATAATCCGGCATAGAGATAGCCAATCACTGTTATTCCTGTGTTTTCGATTGGACGTGAATTCAGGCGAACCAGTTCGACTCCCAGAGATAGCATGGTGCCGAGCAGAATGAGCGCAATCATCAATTGATACTGATGAAAATACAGCCCGGCCGAAAATCCGGGAGTCACCACCATTCCTACCCAAATATGCGGTTGCAGATTCTTTTCCATGGCAACTGTGTAAAATTCATACACTCCCATCAGAGCAACCAATGTAATCAGCCCTCCGAAGTAGCCCTTCCCAAACCAGATAGCACTCAGAATAAGTGGTATACCCAGAACAGCGACCAGTATCCGTTTGAGTCCTTCAGTCAAATCTACGCCCTGTCCAGGTGAAAGACAGCCAGTGAATTATAATGTCGACCCATTATAGAAAACCTTTAAAATTAATAGTCTGAAATCATCACCTTGCACCGCTCATGAGATGAATCCGCCCATCCACTGTCAGACCATTGAATCTGTGCAGCAGTGATGCGTGTGAAGATCTATTACGGAGCTCACTCGCGATCGTCCATCCTCTGGGCATAAACAAAAGTGTCCCCTCTGTTTGGCATCTCATCGGATTACTGAAGACAGGACTGTTCGATTCCAGGCCGGATAAATCTCTGGAATTAACCTATCTCCCAGTATTCGCTGGATTTAGGGAAATTTTTGAAAGAGAGTTTACGGAATATCTGTAGTGGGATCAACCGTATTTATTGTGAATTACCGGGCATATCCATCATCACCTAGCTCGATAACTTCTATCCGCACCCGGCCGGTGCCGTCGACCACCATCCCAATTTTTTTGGCAGCACCATAGGACAGATCCAGCACACGGCCGGGAATAAAGGGACCGCGATCATTGATGCGAACCAGCGTGGATTGATCATTCTTCAGGTTGGTGACCCGCACGACGGTGTTAAATGGTAATGTCTTATGGGCGGCAGTGATCCCATACATATCAAAGGTCTCGCCGTTCGCTGTCCGGCGTCCGTGAAATTTCGGACCATAGTAGGAGGCAATCCCGATGAACGATTCCCCGCTGCTGAATCTGGTGCTGAGTGCAGGCGCCGCTTTTGCATCGCCGGGAGTAGCGGTGTTCGGAGCCGGTGAGCCGGAAGTCTCCGGGGTCGAGGTGAATCGCGGAGCAGGCGTACATGTCGTGAGCACACCTGTGCAGGCCAGAATCATCAAACCAAACAGCGTTTTACGCATGGGCCGCTCCGACGATATCGGTTATCCGTTCGATACTATGTTCCCCCAACCATGCTTCGATGCGCGGCATTAATTTCAGCCCGATCCCGGGATCACGATAGTTCATCGTTCCAATTTGCACGGCCGATGCCCCGGCCATCAGAAATGCAATTACATCTTCGGCGCTTCCAATCCCGCCGATCCCTATTATCGGCACATTCACGCTTTCGTAGACTTTAAAAATCTGTGCCAGTGCAACGGGTGTGATGGCGGGCCCTGACAGACCCCCGAAAATTGTGCTGAGAATCGGGCGTCGATTCTCGATATCAATGGCCGCGCCCACCAGCGTGTTCACCAGGGAGAGCATATCCGAGCCGGCATCCACGGCCGCCTGCGCCATCTCTTCAATGGAAGTGACATTCGGGGATAATTTGGTAATTATCGGCCGCTCGGTGAGCTTCCGCAATGCCTTGATCAGTCGCTTCAGATGAGGACAGGAAACGCCGAATTCCATTCCGCCCTGTTTGACGTTCGGGCAGGAGACATTAATTTCATAGGCATCGATACCGGCTTCCCCATCCAGCAACTCCAGAATCTCACAATATTCTTCCAACCGGCTCCCGGCGATATTGACAATAATGACCGTCTCTTTTTCCCGGATGATGGGAAGTTTATCCCGGATAAATGCCTCGACTCCGATATTGGCCAATCCGATGGAGTTCAACATTCCGCTGGCGGTCTCAACGATACGCGGCGGGGCGTTCCCGTCCCGGGGCTGCCTGGTTAACGATTTGGTCACAATTCCACCGAAATCCTTGATATCGACGTAATCCGGCAAATCGTCACCATATCCGAACGTACCGCTGGCAGTCAGGATAGGATTGTTTAATGCCAGACTCCCGATCTCTGTGCGTATATCAATCATTGGAAGAACCTGTGTGATCGGTGAATGCGAGCACTTCGGCATTGAAGATGGGACCATCTTTGCACACCAGTGCATATTTTTTTTGCGGAGGAAGTTGCTCAATTGCACACCCCTGACATAACCCCACCCCGCATGCCATTTCCCGCTCAATCGATAACTCGAGGGGAATTCCATGAGTCCGGCAAACGGAGGCCACCTTTGCCAGCATGGGTTCGGGACCGCAGGAATACGCGGCAAATCTCTGATGACCGGCCGCATCTTCGAAATATCTTTGCAGGGAATCAGTGACCAGTCCCTGATGTCCGAGTGTGCCATCATCCGTCGTCAGCATGAGTTCGGCCTGGGGATCGTCAAGGTAATAATGCTCTGCTTTGGTCACCGCTCCCATGAATAATACCGGTGTTATCTCCCTGTGAACAAAATAATCCCGCAAGATGATGAGAGGGGCGAATCCCAGTCCGCCGCCTATCAGTAGTGGAATCGTTCCGGATTTAATTTCCACAGAAAAAGAGTTGCCGAGGGGGCCGATGATATCTGCGGCGTCTCCCGGACGGAGGGCTGCCATCTGTTGCGTGCCTGTCCCGATGACTTTATAAATGATATCAATGATATCGCCAGAGATGCGAGCAATGCTGAACGGCCGACGCCAGAGCGGTAATCCCCCGGGATTGGTCTGAATATTAATAAATTGCCCCGGCTTATGTTCACTGGCAATTGCAGGTGTTTCTAACCGGAGTTCGAAAATGTCCTGGGCGATTTCATCATTGGAGTACACGAGCGCCTGCTCAAGATATATTTTACTCATATTCGAGTATGCAGTGTCTGGAGTGAATTGGGAGACCGGTTCGTGATAAATGCTGAATGAATTCTATTTCTGAAGTCTTTCTTGACCCTCGGGCTGCTGCTCCGACGGCTGTTGCGGATCTATCGGGGCATCCACCGGCGGATCTATGGTCCGGTTTCTCCCGGGTTCGACCGGCTCCGGTTCAGAGTCTCTGGAATTAGCTACTTCGGCGCTGTTCTCCAGCGTTACCTTGATCCGCTGCAAACTCTTCAGTTTGGAGTTGGCTTCTGTGGCCAGGTTATGGTCGGGGTATCTCTGCTGAAATTGCCGGTACACAGCGAGCGCCGAATCCAGATTCATCAAGCGATTTTCGTAGACCCATCCCAGCGCAAACAGGGACTTCGCCCCATACCAGGTTTCCGGGTAATTGGTGTGTATCCGGCGCAGTAATGGAACCGCCTGGCTGAAATCCCCCTGCATCATCAGAGAATCCGCGAGCCGGTATTGCTGATTGACCTGCACCGGATCATCGATGGCCAGATTGTCTTTCTCCTTCATTGCCTCCGGTCTATCCAGGAGAGATTTGGCAGCCAATGTGTTCGGATATTGCTGGATAATTTGTTCCCGTATCTGCTGTGCCCGATCCGGCTGATCGAAGATATTCTCATACGTATATGCCCGCAGCAGATGCGTCTTCGCAGTGATGGATTGATGGGCGGCGAGGGCGAGAATCGTATCGGTTAACGCCAGTCCCATGGCGGGTTTTTGCAGATCAAACACATATAACTCTGCCTCTTCATAGAGCGTTTCGACATATTCATTCTTGTGAGCAAGAGTATCCGCTACCTGCAACCAGGAATACATTGAGGGAAGGATGGCACTATTCCCGGATTTCCCGGCCTCGCCCGGATCTGGTGCAGGGTTTTCACCTGAAGCAGAAGCCGGAGCGCTTTCCTTATAGATTGCACTAAACTGCTTCTCGAACGTCTCCCGGGATTCCCGGACTTCCTCGAGTCGATCGATGATGGTGACTTTTTCATCAGCCAGATCCTGATACCTGGAGTTCCGCTGGGCGCGAGGTACTTGCCGGTAGCTTGCCTTGGCGTCGGAATATCGCATCCGGTAATAGTCGAGTTCGCCCAGCAGATAATAGGCATGGGCGGCCGCTTCAGTCCGTTGATGCGTCGTCGTCACATATTGATAGGCCTCGATAGCGCTCACCGTATCGCCGGTGAACTCATAAAGGAGCCCGCGTTCGACCTCCAGTTCGGGCCAGAACTCCTGGAACTCTTCGCTGGCCAGCATCAATGAAATCTCCTCACGGGCCCGGGGATAATCGCCTTTTTTGCGATACAGCTGCGACAGCTGAAAATCAATTTGTTTATCAAACTGCGGTTTCCTGGTAAATCTGGCTGCTCGTTGATAGAACCGTTCCGCTTCGTCATACCGCTGTTCGGTCTCCGCCCATTTCGCGGTGCGCCAGGCTGCATCGGCTTTAATTTCATTGTCGCTCGAAATTTCAATCGCCGAATTGATTGCCTCCAGCATCTCATCCGGCTTCGATTCCACTCTGTATAAATCAGCCCTGGTAAGATAGGCCTGCGCTTTGATCTCCGGATCGTCACACTCGGCGAGCAGCTGCTCGATCTCCTGGGTGGCAAGGATGTATTCTTCCGACTCGAAATCGGCTTTCCCGAGATACAGACGCGCTTCCTGGACGTACTCACTGTTTGGGTGTTCAGTCAGGAGACGGTTCAAATGGTTCCGGGCGGACAGGTACTCCTCCAGGAAATAATAGGACTTGCCAATTAACAGATAGGCATCGTCCGTATATTTCGAGTCACCGTATTCCGCGAGAATTTTTTTACCCTTGGTAACCGCATCTCTGAAATATTGATTGGACTGCCCCACATTACTCACGCCCTCCCGTTCGCGCATCCGGTACGCTTGATACCCGTTGTTATAGGCCGTCTTCGCATTATACACCGTATTGAAGTAGGCACAGGAGGCGAACAGGACTCCCAGGGATAGAAGAATCGTGTGGATTTTTATGTATCTAACCATCTTTTATACTGTTTGAGTAATTCGGGTAATGCCTTCCCGGATTCCATTCGTATTGTTTCATCGGCAATCAGTGAAATATCGGTATGTTCGGGATTGATTTCAACCAAATATGCATGATGATTTTTTGCTGTCCGCGGCAACTCTGCTGCCGGATAGATCACTGCCGACGTTCCGATGGAGAACATCACATCGGCCGCCGCCGCATAACGCTCAGCCTCCTGGATGGTCTCGACTGGCAATGGCTCCCCAAACCACACCACATCCGGACGGATAAGTCCCCCGCATTCAACGCAAGTGGGTGCGCCGTTCTGCCGCTTCATCTTCTTGTAATCATACCGTTTACCGCATTGAATACAATAATTTCGATAAATATTCCCATGGAGCTCAATCACGTTGGAACTGCCGGATTTTTGGTGCAGACCGTCTACGTTCTGGGTGATTATTGTGACGAATTGGAACAAGTCCTCCAACTCCGCCAGCATATAATGGCCGGGATTTGGTTTCACATTCTGAATAATCTCCCGGCGATGTTCGTACCATTCCGAGACCAGTTCCGGATTCTCAATGAAAGCGTTAAAATTCGCCAGCTCTTCCGGACTGAACTTCTGCCATAATCCTTCTTCGCCGCGGAAGGTGGGAATCCCGCTTTCCGCCGATATGCCGGCGCCAGTGAGAGCAACTACATGCCTGGCTTCGGATAAGATCTCAAAGGTGTACGGATCGAATTGGATTGCGTCGTTCTCCATCCCGTTGCGAAATATATTTTGGAATAAATTCCGTATCATACCGTTGCTACCGTCGTGCTTCCGTCACGACCTCGCCGTTAATTATCACGATATCCGGCACGGTTTGCATCTCCAGTGGCGGAGCGCTGAAAATGTTCAGATCAGCATCTTTGCCGACTTCGATCGTCCCGAGTCGATCATCAACTCCCAGCATCTCTGCGGGATACACTGTGATGCTCCGTAACGCCTCCTCACTGCTCACCCCAAGCCGTTGAAGCACCGCTGCCTGGTACAATAGATTCCGAATCCCGCCGGAGCCCTCGACACCAAAATCGTTCACCAGGATCTGGGTGCGGAACTTCTGTCTGAACAAGTCGCCGATCAATCCGAATTCAACAGGGGCCATCCATTGCTGCGATGCAGCCTGTTCAACTGGTCCGGGGATAAAATCGATCGCCTGTCCCACAAAACGCTCCACGAGTTGATCAACTAACCCCATATTAACAAATATAGGATGTAAATCAAAATCCTCGTACAACGATATCCCCCGCTCAATTTCTGTGGGAGTCCGGGCGTAAATCATCACCGGTATTTCCTGATTGAGCGCATTCAGCAATACCTCCAGATGCCCGGAAATTCCCTCATCCGATGGAGTGCCGGCAATGTTATCCCGTGACTGTTTGAGTTCCAGCGCACGCTGCAGATTGGTTCGTATTTCGAGGATCGCTTCCACTTCCGACGCCAGACTGCGTTCGCGCTCCACCACCGAAGTGACCTGATCCTGGATCAGAAAAATGCTGAGTGCGCTGGTCCGGTCAATAACCCGATCCCAGAATCTGGTCCCGTCCGTTTTTATCAGAACGCCAACCCCGGCAATCGGGCGCTTCGAATAGGGCATGATATTGACAGTCGTAATCCCGTGAAGACTGGCCTCTGCAAATCCCGGATCTGCGAGATCCAGATGGTCAATGACCCGATACCCCGGCGTGACTAAGTCCTGTGTGGAATCGGCGGTAAAGTGATCGGCTGACAGCCCGATGGTAGAGTGAGCGACAATAAAACCCGGGGTGATAAATTTGTCCGTGGCATCCATCTGTAGAGCTGTGCTCGGAATGTTCAGCCGTCGCCCGATATAGGTGATTTTCCCGCTTTCAATCCGGATAATGCCGTTATCAATGGTCTTC
>DATFLS010000708.1:0-3261 GCA_035267465.1 bacterium | reverse complement strand
TTTTCGTATTCGGGATGGATGCCTTGGTAATCCGCCTGTAATTTCTCGAGGTCGAGCTGCTGCAAGTCCGGGTCTCGGAGCGTCCCTTCCCGGAACATGTCGGTCGTCAGTTCGAGGTGCCCCTGAATGCCGTTTCTTTGCGAAAAAATTCCTGTAAAGGGCGAGTGTCTATGACCCGGCTACACATCGGACAAGGTGATAATGTGTTGTTTAAGTGCGGTGATCACCGCCTCAGTTCTGTTGTCTGCCTGAAGTTTGGCAAGGATGTTCCTCAGATGAAACCTCACTGTTGTTTCACTGATGTGCAGTTGTTCGGCAATCCCGGCATTGGAGTGTCCGGATGCCAGCACCTGCAGGACTTCCCGTTCCCGGGGAGTTAAATCATCGGGAGATTCCTTTTGTTCGTTTCCGGAGAGGACAAGCAGCGCTTGAGATGCCAAATGCGGAGTAAACACCGCTTCGCCTGCTGCGGCCTGTTTTAACAGGTCAAATACCTCTTCGGAGGTTAAATTTTTCAGCAGATATCCCTGGGCGCCGGCCCGAATCGCCTGAATCAGGTCTTCCCGTTCCTCAGAAACGGTTAAAATGATGATGCGCGTCTCCGGTGCGTCGGCTTTGATTTGGCGGGTAACCTCAATGCCGGTGACCTCGGGCATTCGCAAATCGGTAACCACGAGCTCGGGATGCTGTTCCCGGGCCATGGAAACTGCCTCATCGCCACTATTGGCGATTCCGATGACCTTGAATTCCTCCCGACTTTGTAACAGAGCAGATAATCCCTCGATGAAAAGCGGTTGATCGTCTGCCAGTAATATTCGAATCGGCATGGCATTTACTCCCGCTCTTTAGGTATTTGTACCGTGATGGTGGTGCCTTGCCCGGATCTACTCCGGATGTCAAAGTGCCCACCGATAGACTCGGCGCGTTGTTTCATGGTCTGGATTCCGAAGTGGTCCGGTTTTGGCTGCAATTGGTTTTCGGGTATCCCCCGGCCATTATCTGTAATAGCAATCTCCACGGTACTCTCTTTGTTTCGTATTACAACCGCACCGTCCTCCACCCCGGCGTGGTTTCGAATGTTCCTGAACGCTTCCCGCAGAATCCCTGTGATCTGGAGAGCCGCCTGACTGGAAAGCGGAAGTGGAGTCTCCACGTCCGTCAGGTCAACTTCCACCGAGATATTTGCCTCCGCAGCCAGGCGGTGAACGCTTTGACTCGGTTGAACAAGGAACGCAGACCGGAACGGTTCATGGTGGAGTTGCTGAATGGTTGCCCGGAGATCTGTTGTGACCTTGTCACTCAGATGCAGTACCGTATCCAATTGCTGTTGTGCTTCCTCCGATTGTCCTTTGGCAAGGAATTCACGTGTGGCAGCCGCACGGGCGGTGATACCACCCATCATTTGCGCCAGCCGGTCGTGGAGTTCCCAGGCGACTTGCTGGCGTTCCTTCAGGACAGTGAGGTGTTCCACTTTTTTTAACAAATAGTGCACCAGCGCCATCAATCCGGTGGCAACCAGCCCGTATATGCGGTTGATGAGTATCATCCAGAGCGGTTCTTTCCCCGGCGGTGATAATATGAGTCCCCCAATGGTCAAACCGGCACAAAATAAAACGAGGTAACCGGTGATTCGGGGAGTAAGTAACCACACCGAGAGCAGCACCGGGATCACGTACGGGACACCCCCGGCCACCCCCAGCGGCAGGTGGATATCCAGGATAAAAACCCCCACGGCCAGAACAATAATCAAAAGTAGTTGTTTTTTTTCCGGAATTGTGGAAATCCGGCGATTCATGGGTTCCATTTGTACTTGCCGTGTTCTGTGTGCTTCCATCTTAACCCAGTCAAATGGAGCCCGGGGATTCATCCCGACCAGTCTATTCGGAATGGTACCCGGTTACTTTCCAGCGATATGATGCTGAAGAGAAGAGCCACTCAACCTTGCCTACCCGCATACCGCTGTTTACATCGCGGATCATCAGACCTCCGATGACGTTTTCTGCTGTCTGCTCATTCAGACAGATAGCGGAAAAAAGTAAAAAGCCCCTGAATCCGTGGCAGTAAAAAATTAATACGGATAGTTAATCCGCAGATGGCGACACGCGTACCCTGTATATTCGAACAGCCTCCCTGGTTCCGGCTCGGAGCATTCCCGTAAACGTTGCCAGCCAGGCAGCCAGTGCAATATAGATAAACCAGTCCGGAATCACTATGAGAAAAGCGAGGTCTGTCACCACTCCTAACCGATAGGTACAGGCAGTGTACATTCCCAGGGGAAATACGGCCCCCCAGTACAGCGGATTATAAGTGAAGGGAAAATGCCGGTACACGTGCCGCCAGATGCCCAGGATGACAAGCATGGGAATCCACCAGGTTGCCGTTGCCCAGAAGAAAAACGTCAATCCCTTCAGAAATGGCAACAATTCCTGTAAAAATGACCCATTATATGCTTCGGCAATCAGCAGCGATCCGCCGAGAGTTGAGATTGCGACCGCGCCCATATTGATCCAGTATGGCGGGGTGAGATCCTGGGGAGAGAAGCGAAAAAAAGTGTATCGATAAAAAATCAACGAAATCACCCAGAGATACAGCATGCCGCCAAATAACCAGGTGGCAAATGCCAAAAACAGCATCTGTTCCCGGTAGATATGAAATGCGGGAGCCAGCAGAGTGGTGAGCACCGAGACTGCCTGGGTGGCAACGATAGTCAGGAGCCATCCGCCGTTAATGCCCTCGGCGATGGACGGTTTTTCCTTCTTGATAATAATGGCAGTAAAAATGGCGTAAGTCAGAGCAAGCCACAGGGCAAAGGTAAACGCCCACAGCCCCAAGGCAATCCAAAAATGATCCCCGAGTATGAACACCTGGCTTCCCAATACACCAGACCCGGCTACGATGGTAAAGTATGCCGGCCCCATCTCGTGGGAGAGAAAATCGGCTTTGAAAAGCCGGGTATAAAAGGTAATCCTCCCTATCAACAGCGCCCAAAGGACTATATAAAACACCAGGTTCAGCACGTATAATACATCGGCGATAAGATAGAATTTCAGGTAGAATGCCGCCAGGGAGACAATACCCGTCGACATGATCAGCGCAAACGACGCCGGATGTAACCGACCTGTGATGGTCCGGATTATGCGGGGCATGCTGTTAACTCATCGGGAATGGATTTATCTGGAAAGATTAATTACCGCCGAAGTGGGGGGTTGGGCTTGGAGTAGGTTCCCGGTGATTGACCGAATCGGATGCGGTATGGAGTTT
>DATFLS010000707.1:0-2287 GCA_035267465.1 bacterium | reverse complement strand
TGCCCACCATCGCCGATCTGGCGGGCGCATCAATACCGGACGGACACCCCCCGGATGGCCGAAGCTTGCTTCCGGTGGTCTTACAAAACGATCTGCCGGAGGATCGCTGGATCTTCTGGGAATATGAGGGCCAGCAGGCCGTCCGGCATGGGGACTGGAAACTGCTGCGGGACGTGGAAGATGGCGTCGGAAATCGCAAACGGTTAGGTGTGGGATTGTATAATCTCGCGGACGATCCGGGAGAGACGACCAACCTGGTGGAAGTACACCCCGACCGCGCCCAATCCATGCTGCAGGCGCTGGGTGCCTGGCAGGCGGATGTATTCACGGGAGCAACTCTTCAGATTATGAACGATAGTATGAATGAGTAAGAGAATTTATATAAAGGCGTTCTTTAAAAACATTTTCAAATAATGAGAGCGGATACAAACGGGAGGTGAACACCCAGGCTTGGATCGTTCTTCAATTCATTCTATATTACGCACGCATTCCGAAATATTTTTTTAAGACAGGAGAATATTATTTTTCCCTTTGCGATCTTTGCGATTATTTCAATCTTCGCGATCTTTGCGTTTTTTGGGTTTTTCTAATGAATCTCAACAAGTGAGGATAACTATGATTGAGCACAACTTCCATCGCCGCGAGTTCTTAAAAATCTTCGGGTTAGGGATGGCAGCACTCGGTGTTGCACCTTTCAGGAGTGTTCTGCAGGCAAACCAGGCCCGCGAAAAACCGAATTTTGTGATCGTATTTTGCGATGACCTGGGCTATGGGGACCTGGGAACCTTTGGCCATCCCACTATTCATACGCCGAATCTGGATAAAATGGCCACCGAAGGGCAGAAATGGACCAGCTTTTATGTCGCCGCCAGTGTCTGCACTCCCAGCCGGGCGGCGCTTATGACCGGGCGCTATCCCATCCGGAGCGGGATGTGCAGCGATGAACGGCGGGTCCTTTTTCCGGATTCCGCCGGCGGGCTTCCGGACACCGAAGTGACTCTGGCGGAAGCATTGAAGGATGCGGGTTACGCGACTGCCTGTTTCGGCAAATGGCACCTGGGCCACTTACCCCAGTATCTGCCCACCGAGCATGGCTTTGATTATTATTTTGGCATTCCCTATTCCAATGATATGGATTATGTCGGAGGGGAAAACCACTTCGAAAAACTCCGCTACGAACCGGAAATCGAATACTGGAATGTTCCCCTGATGCGCAACAAAGAGATTATCGAACGCCCGGCTGATCAAAATACCATTACCAGGCGATATACGGAAGAAGTTGCGGAATTCATTCGACAGCATAGAAATGAACCGTTCTTCGCTTATGTACCCCATAGCATGGTGCATACTCCGCTGTTCGCCTCGGAAAAGTTCGATGAAACCAGCCGCCGGGGATTATTCGGAGATGTGATGTCTGAAGTGGACTGGAGCGTGGGAGAGATTCTCAGGACGCTGAGAGAGGAAGGGCTGGACCGGAATACTCTGGTGGTATTCACTTCGGATAACGGTCCCTGGCTATCCATGCTGCAGGCGGGCGGATCCGCCGGACTGCTGCGTATGGGGAAGGGCACCACCTGGGAAGGCGGCATGCGGGAGCCCACCATTTTTTACTGGCCAGGCACCATCGAACCGGGAGTGGTCATGGACATGGGATCGACCTTGGATCTGTTTCCCACCCTCTGTGCCCTGGCCGGAGCAAACGTACCCGAAGACCGGGTAATGGACGGCTATGATCTGTCGCCGGCGCTGTTTGAAGGCAGGCCCGCTCCCAGGGAATCCATGATCTATTACCGGGGTGAGCAGATTTTCGCCGCCCGGAAGGGGCCGTACAAAGCCCATTTTATCACCCAGGGAGCGTACGGTATGGGCGGAGACCGCACGGAACACGATCCGCCGCTTCTGTTCCATCTTGAACATGATCCCAGCGAAAAATACAACATCGCTGAGGATCACCCGGATGTTATCGCCGAGATCACCCGGATGGTTGAGGAACATAAGAGTACGGTAAAGCCGGTGGAGGATCAGCTGGCACTGCGCCTGGACGAATAATAATTCAAACCAGACGCCGCTCACCATCCTATGTGCGGCGGGTTTTCCGTATCGGGCCATTCGGCAATCTGCCGGCACCCTCAACTATCCCAATGCTTCCGATGAGTTGCGGGTGAGTATCGGCCGCACGGTACCGGGTGATACCATCTCTGGAAATAAGAGTGCCTCTACAGATATAGTTAATACGCTGGATGCTGTGACCGGAAGCAGCGGCTCTCCGGTCTTCGATCGGGCTGGA
>DATFLS010000706.1:0-3143 GCA_035267465.1 bacterium | reverse complement strand
AACAGGGACTCGATGTATCCCTTTCCGCAAATGCCGACCAGCCCCGGATAGAGCGCCTCCTCCTCGTAGCGGAAGTGGGGACCGGTCAACTCCGCCGTTTTGTTCAGTAATTCCCCAATCCGTTCCCGATCCCGATTCTGGAAGGCGTTCATCAGGTCCAAAAGTGTATCCCGAACCTGCCGGTGTTCTTCACGAAAGGTCTTTACGAATTTGTCTAAACTCATAGTTCATTCTCCCGGCCTCTTAATGTAAAATCGGCCAAATATATTGAAGGCTATGGAATCGAGCTGGATTTTGAAGACGGGTCCTCTGGAATAGTCAATCTGTCCGACTATGCAAGTCCCAACAATGTTTTCAAATTGTTTTTAGATATAGAGTATTTCAAAAAGTTCAGAGTTGAATTCGGTACACTTATCTGGGGAGACGGCGAAGAAGATATTGCACCAGAAACCCTCTATACAAAGGCAACCGGTAAAAAAATTATCTACACATCAGAGAAAAACAGCGTTCAACCGCAGAACTCGCTAAGTCGGTACGATACATTTTCCTTCGCCATTCCTGGTTGTGACACCCAATTAGCAGCATCAGTGCATTTTCAATCCGCCGCGGCGGACTGAGTAATCTTAATAGTCATAATATTTTTGAAACCCGAATCGGATACGCCTCTCTTACTGTATTGTGAAATCGGCTGTC
Source organism: bacterium (assembly GCA_035267465.1). Lineage (GTDB taxonomy): Bacteria > Fidelibacterota > JAANXI01 > JAANXI01 > JAANXI01 > DATFLS01. Next base: position 2,450 of record DATFLS010000706.1, on the reverse strand, counting down.
ACTTTTCCCTCAGCAGGGACATTCACCGTCCGGGGGCGGGCATTCCCGTGTTCTGACCACACCTTCAGCGTGTATTTCCCCTCCAGAACGTCCTTTATGGTGAAATGGCCGTTGGCATCCGTCCGGGCAAAGAAGGGTGTCGGGACGATGTAAATATATCCTTCCATTTCCGGGTGCAGATTACACAAGAGCATCACCTCACCCGGTGTATCGAAGGTGTGCGTCTTCACCTGATCTCCCTTCCAGGTGCCCAGGTTGAACATATCGCCTGCAGGTGAAGGGGTAAATATGTTGTGTGCCACATCGTCGCTGTTCCGGAACCGCACCGTGGTTCCCACCATCACCGGGAGCACGTGCGGAATGAACTGGAGATCTCGCTGATCCAGCACCGGTTGGCTCTCCGGTGGTGTCACCCGGATCCCCTCCGATTTTTCTATATAAACAACCGCGTATCCGGAGGTCTCCTTCCCCTGGACCTCCACCGTTCCCGTGATTTGCCCTGCGTATATCTGCACGCTGATGATGCTGACTGATACCAAAATCAGTGGTTTATACATATTTATATCCCTCCAGGATTGTTCCAATGAATTGCTCAATTTCTTGGCAGTGGAACGCTTGGTGATGCTTCTGTGAATTCTCTGTAAACCCGGGCGTCCGGGTGGACAATATTTCACACCCCGCGTTCCAACCGCCTCACCGCTGCGGAAATGGCCTCGACAGCACCTGTGATCTCACGTTCGGTGGTCATTTTCCCGGTGGACAGCCGGATGGTCCCCCTGGCACTATCCAGCGGCACTCCTATTGCTCGCAGCACATGAGAAATGTCAACCCGGTTCGCATGACAGGCTGCCCCGGCTGACGCCGCCACCCGGTCCTCAATCCTTGCGAGAAGGCCGTCAGCGTCCACGCCCGGAATGCTGACACTCAGCGTATTGGGTAACCGTTTTTCGGGATGTCCGTTCACTGTGCAATCCTGTAGATGTTCCCGCAACCCTTGATCCAATTGATCCCGCATCGCCTGCAAGTGGCGCCGGTTTTTCTCCAGGTCCCGCCGGGCAATCTCGCCGGCGCTCCCCAGGCCGACAATTTCCAGGAGGTTTTCGGTGCCCGGCCGGTGCCCGCGTTCCTGTCCGGCGCCATGCATCAGGGGTGTCAATTGGAGGCCCTCGCGCACATATAACGCGCCGATGCCTTTCGGTGCGTACAGTTTATGTCCGGCTACAGAGAGCAGGTCGACTCCCAGCTGCGGCACATCCGTGGGGATCTTCCCCACTGACTGGGCAGCATCGGTGTGTAAAAGAATCTCTTGATCTCTGGCAAGATGGGAGACCTCTTCGATGGGTTGAATGGTCCCGACTTCATTGTTGGCATGCATGATGGTTATCAGGATGGTGCGGGAGGTAATGGCCTTTTCCACATCGGAAACGTCCACCAATCCAAATTTATCAACGGGGAGATAGGTAACATCAAATCCATTCTGCTCAAGAAACCGGCAGACCTCAATTACCGCCGGATGTTCCACCTGGCTGGTGAGAATGTGGTTTCCCTGTTCTCGCCGGTGAAACGCCGTACCCATGATCGCATAATTATTGGATTCTGTTCCCCCACTGGTAAACACGACCTCCTCCGGCTTGCAGTTCAACAGAGCCGCCACCTGTTCTCTGGCATGTTCCACTGCTGCCTGGGCATGCCTCCCATACCAGTGCGAACTGGACGGATTGCCGAAATGCGTGTCCAGGTACGGCCGCATCGCCGCAATGACCTCCGGGTCATGCGGGGTAGTGGCGTTGTAATCCAGATAGATCGGTCTCTTCGTTTCCTCTATCATGGTTTCCCCTCTTCGCTGGTTATAAGGATTACTGAAGTCTATTCCGGGCGAACCACCCTGCTCAGTGAGGGATAGACCCGCTGAAAGGCGTCTTTTAGTTCCGGATTCCATTCCTCGCTTGCCCAGTTGCCCAGGCACTCGGGACAGATTTCCTGACCCAGTTGCAGCCGGTCCTTGCAATCGCAAATGGTGGCGGCGGTCCGGGTGACATCCCGAAGACAATAGGTACAACTCCCTCCACCTTTTAGACAGCAGTTGTAGTCAGACAACTCCTTCAATTCCCTGGACTTCGCTAACAATGTTACTTGCATTTTCTGCAGAGATTCGGGGAGCCGGGTGTATTGATCGTCGTACCGGCCGCGCATCATCCCCATCATCCCCGTACCGCCCCTGCGTCCGGCCATCATGGGACAGGTCGCCGGCGGCCCACCCCGGCCAACCAACCAGCCTGCCAGATCGGGGTAGACTCCCTGGAAATCCATCCAGGCATACATGGCGCCGCGCCGGTTGATCCACTCGCCGAGGCACTCCGGACAGGGCTCCTTCCCGGCGCGAAGGTCGGCGGCGCAGGTACAACGTCCGTCTTCCTGATAGAGCAGGCAGTAGGTGCAGGGATCAATCA
>DATFLS010000705.1:0-4794 GCA_035267465.1 bacterium | reverse complement strand
AGCCGGCCGATGATGGCGAGCACACCGATAAGCCAGAGCCCCATTCCAGCGTAGGCCAGAATTTGCGATCCCGATACAATTTCGCCGAATCCTTCCCACAGCGTTCCGGAACCGGTAGAAGACTCCGGTGCAGATGCCCGTGACCGGGATCCGGTACCAGAGTCGCCTGTTCCCACAGATTCCACTGCCGCTGCATCCGGACGGACCGATTCCTGCTGCTCAAGTACCGGGTCGGGAGACAATACCGGAGTGGCGATCGTCTGCGGAATATTGACCGTGAATGGGGGGAGCGTACCACTCAGAACCGGCATAAACATCAAACCGAGCAGCGCCGCCATCCAGATGGACACCCGGATATTCGCCGACACCTGCTTTCGCAGCAGTGATGTGACTGTCCAGGCCAGCAGAAGAATGACCGTGGATTTGACGAAAATCAGCAGAATAAGATGGGTGGCGAGAGTAACCATTTACGTCTGCTCCGATCTCGACTCCTCGATCCAGGAACGAATTTCATCCAGATCCCGTTCCGAAAGGTCCGAACCTGACATATCCAGAAGGGTGAGTATCGCCTGGGAAGGTGAATCCGAAAAGAAGGTCTTCAGCAGATGCCCCAGGGCGGATCGTTTGGCCTTATCTTCGGGAATGACCGGACTGAAGACATACCGTTTGCCTTCCCGGCGATGCCGGAGCAGTCCTTTCTCTTCCAGATTGGCCATGGCAACCCGGATGGGGTGATAGCCCGGTTCATCGGGGATACGCTTGACCACTTCGGCCACGGTTGCCTCTCCCAGCCGATACACGATATCCATAATTTGCCGATCCCGCCGGCTGAGGTATTGATCTGATGTCTCCATAATCTTATGGGCTTGAGTTAAGTAACATTGAGAAGGTATGTGGGGAATCGCCGAAAGTCAATAAGTTTGAAAATAATTTTTCATTAACCTAGTCATATCATAACGCAGGAGCCACGGAAGTGATTTCTCGGGGTCCAAACAGCAGAACACTCGGAATGACATCTCAGCTGTTTTAGAGTAGAACCACACCTCATTGGTATGACTCCAAATCAATGGTGCCAATGCCTTCCATCACTCCTCACCCATACTCTGCTCCACTCCGAACCGTTCCAGAATCGGCTGGTCTCGCTCAAAATCGTAGTAGGTATCCTCCATCAGGCTCAATAGTGAATTCCGGTATCCCAGGTAGGCATGCAGAAAATTTTGCGCAGTCTCCACCTCCCGATCGAATGACTGCAGCAAATCCTGCATGGAAATCTGGCCGGTTCCGTACTGGTCAAGACTGATGCCGGAAATCTCCCGGGCCCTGGTGAGATTCTCCTTCATGGTGAGCGCCCGGCGCTGATATTCTGTGAGATTTACAATATCATTGGAGATTTCAGACCGAATTTCGTTCCGGAATTCCTCGAGATAGAGGTCTCGTTTCTTGAGGGTGATCTGTCTGGCCTGGATTTCCGCCCGGCGCTGACCCCAATCCCAGATAGGGAGATATGCGTTGAGCGACACGGTATAGCTGTTGTCCTGCGATTCCCAGAGATTGTAATACCGGGGATCCGCCTTCTCCAGCCCGTAGGTCATCTCAAGATTCAAATGAAATGAGTTATCCCCCCGTTCATTCTCCAGTTCGATTTCTTCTTCGCGACGCCTGAGATGCTGCAGCCGAAGCTGGGGATGTAAGTTGTACCCGTACTCGATAGCCTGGTCCTGATCTACCTGGATTTGTGTGACTGTTGTCCGGGGATCAATGACCAACGAATCCTCGGGAGGAAGCCGCAGTTCCTGTTTCATGCGGGATGTTTCGAGACGGAGATCGCTTTGCGTTTGAGCAAGCCGCTCCCGGGCGTTGGCCAGTTCCACCTCTATCTGCGTCTGCTCGATGGACCGGCTGGAATCCCTGGTAATCACCGAATCAACCGCCATGGCAGCCTGCTCGAGGTTCTCGATATGATCGGTATATATGATCCCACGATATGACAGCTCCAACAGTTCATAATAGTCATCAGCCGTTTCTTCCAGGAGGTCCATGAGATCCTCTGTGTATTCCAGCTCCTGCTGCGACAGATCTATGCGAGCCTCTTCAATATCATTCTTCAACCGATTCGGCTGAAACAACGGCTGCTCAAATCTCACGAAATATCGATTGTAGTACTGGATATCATTAACCCCGTCTTGCTGCAGATACCGGTACATCCGGTTATTTAAACTCAGGTATCCGTTGGTGGGATATCCGAACAGGATCACCGGCTGCTCAATTGACAAATTCATCTGCCAGAGCCGGGTATTCTGCCGGACAATCTCATTTCTCCCCAGGATGGAATTCCATTTGTAATCCGATATGGCCTGAAACTCCGGGGCCTGCAATCGCATGTACACCCGGGATTTCAAGCCCGCCCGTTCTGCCTCCAGCCATTTGCGCGTCCGGTCGATGTTTAACTGGAGTTGTTGCACCTCATAACTATTCTGCATCGCAATCTCCGCAGCCGTTTCCAGGGTGAAATCAATCCGCCGCTGCGCGCTGAGCGGCAGGGCAATCAGTACAAAGATGAGAGATCGAAAAAGAATACGACTTACATAATTCCTGAAGAGGGTTCTCATTACTACCACCTCACCGGTATGCCGTTCAGTTGATGAAATTTATTTTTCACATGAGATAACAAAATAGAGATGTCGCCTGCGAAAGGCAATCAATTTTTTGAAAATATATTTTCAGAGATAAACCGACCGGGACACGAGAAAGGATCTCCGGGTAGATGACTGCCAGCTCCCAATAAGTCATCGGGCCACAACAGAGTGATATGACAAGATAGACGTTCAGATCGGCCACGGGAACCGGCACACTCTAAATCACGCGATTGACTATCCTTCATCCCAGTTACGCTCTGGGGACTTTATCAATAGTCTTGACTGCAGACAGGCACTCCGGCCGGATGATGCTCTTATGCAATCCGGATGCGACTCAAATCCCCGGTTTTCGCCGCCTCCAGGATCGGCGACATATAGTCGTCAATCATCTCCGGCGAGAGCGGGACGGGCATGTTCTCCAGTTTCATTTTCAGCTGGGGATTCCTGGCGGCGCTCAGCGCCCGCGTAATGTGATCGTCGGTGAACCCGTCCACGTCGCTCAAACGGGTCGGAACCCCGATCCGCTCATAGAACGCGATCATACCCCGGGCCACGGCATGACCAAGCGCTTCCGCGTTCAGACTTTCCGCATCTGCCTCGATGTAACCATCTTCCCGGAAGATGTTGCCGATCACCCGGAGCTGGTCCGTCACCGCCGGCGCAAAAAACACGGTGTAGTAGGGATTGAGCAGTCCGCATGCCCGGCCGTGTGAGAGGACATCCACCAGTGAAAAACTGGTGAGGTGCCCGCCGTTGGTGCCGCCCAGCATGATGGCATAGCCGCCCAGATCGGTGCCCAGTCCCAGCGGCTCACGCGCCTTGAGATCGCTGGGATGATCTAACGCCCGGGGCAGCCAGTGCACAATTAAACGGATGGCTTCCCTCACAACGTGCTTAATTTTACTATAATCGGAAGACCCGGTTGCCCCGTAGAAGACTTCCAGATTGTGGGAGATCCCGTCCAGCGCTCCGTCGATGGTCAGCGACTCCGGGGCAGTCGCAGTGGCCGCATAGTCGAACCCAGCCCGCTCCGGAATGATCGCCTCATCAACGATCAACTTCTTCTGGGCGGTCTCCAGATCCGTGATATTGGAATACTTGGTGAGATGGGCGGCGGAACCGGCCGCGGTCTGGATGGCAACATGAGGAGTGAGGTGTATATCTTTCTCAGCCAGTTTCTTTGTAACCAACCCGGTTCCGAAGTAGTCGTCGATGTCCCCGCCCAGGGCTCGGAGCACTTCCGCAGCCTTGGCACAGTCGAGGGTGCTGCCTCCTCCCAGACTGACTATCAGGTCGGGATCAACCGTATTCAGTTCTTCGGTCATCCGAAACAGATCTTCCCGGGGCGCATTCGGTCGGGCGCCTTCGACCTTCACCGCCAGCTCGATGCCGGCCTGATGCAACCCATTTTCCACGGTCGAAATTAACTCCGCAATGCCTTCGTGGCTCCCATGGATAAGGACAGCGCGCTTCCCCATCCCTTTCACAAAGTCACTCAACCCGGATAACACCCGGACCCCATGAAGGTAAGCGTCACCCTTAAATTCCTGCAATAGTTGGCGTGAATTCTGAAAATCTTCTTTCATAGTCTATTTCTGGCCCTTTGCTTGTGTCCTATAGATTAATACTCCGGAGGTTTCTCTATTAAGAATACCCGGAACATTAGAAACCGAACATCGGCAATGTCCATAACAGCAATTGCTAACCTTCTACCAACCAGGGATCCTAATTATATTTTTATTCGTGACAATTCGCGTTACTTAGTGGCTTCCTCAAGATTTTACTTTCGGAACGCCTCCGGTATCTCTTCCGGAAGCGCGTGAGTAGCACCGGTACTGATCCCGCCGTCCACCAGCAGGGTCTGTCCCGTCACGTATTCGCTCTCGTCGGATGCCAGAAACACAATCGCCCCATCCAGATCGTGCGGTTTCCCGGGCCGATTCAGCGGGATCCGGTCCTCCAGGTACTCCACCCACCCCGTATTCTGGTACATCACCTCATTCTGCGCCGTTTTGAACCACCCCGGCGCCAGACAATTCACCGTAATACCGTATTTGCCCCAGTCATCTGCCAGGCTCATGGTCAGCTGTTTGGTCCCGCCGCGGCTGGCACAGTAGGGTGCGAGTCCGGCGTACCCGAACACACTGGTGACCGAACC
>DATFLS010000704.1:0-12108 GCA_035267465.1 bacterium | reverse complement strand
AATATTGTAATTCGTTTCCCTTGTTTCTTCCTCAATTCGTCGCTCCTGATCGTAACACCCCAACAGAACTTTACTTTGATTCTCTCTCGGATCCCTCCTAAATTACCGTTCATTTATGATGAATAAGTCAAATTCCATATATGTGCGGGTGACCGGAAAGCCGTTCCAGTGGGTTCGGCGGTTGTATGACTGGGTGCTGCACTGGGCGGAAACCCCGTACGGCGAGGTCGCCTTATTCTTACTGGCGTTTGCGGAGTCCTCTTTCTTTCCTATTCCACCGGATGTGCTCCTGATTGCGCTGGCTATCTCCATTCCGGCCAGATCATTCCGATATGCCGGGATTTCACTGGCCGGCAGTGTACTCGGAGCTTTCCTCGGATATTACATCGGCTGGGGTCTCTATCAGAGTATCGGGGTTCGTATCATTGAATTTTACGATGTGGTCGAACAATTTCAGCACGTGGGCAAGATGTATATCAATAATGCTTTTGTCGCTATTATGATATCCGGTTTCACACCGATACCGTACAAGGTCTTCACGATTGCCGCAGGGGTGTTCGAGGTCGGATTACCGGTGTTAATTGCCGCCTCGCTGGTGGGAAGGGCAGGGCGCTTCTTCTTGGTGGCAGCCCTGATCTGGCGCTTCGGAAAACCGATCAAGTCTTTTATCGATAAATATTTCAACCTGCTAACAATCGTTTTCACCGTTCTGTTGGTGGGCGGATTTCTGGTCATCAAATACCTGTTTTGACCTATGCCTCCGGTATTTTCCATAGTGATCTGGGATATGGATGGCGTGCTCATTGATTCCGAGCGATATTGGGCAGATGAAGATTTCTTCTTTCTGAGGAGAGCAGTCCACGATTGGGAACAGGTGGATGAAGCGCTCTTCGTCGGCAGAAGCATCGATGGGATGTACGAATTACTCACAAACCAATATCAATTGCAGATGGACTATCAGGAATACTGTGAACATTATGATCAGGTGGCAAAACGAGTGTACATGGAAAAGGCGGCGCTGATGCCGCATGCCTATGAGGTGCTGACCTCTCTAAAAGAAAGGCACATTCAGCAGATCCTGGTTTCTTCCTCGCCCCATAAATGGATCGAGTTCGCGATGGATCGCTTCCGGCTGAAGACCTTTTTTGATACGATAATCAGCGCAGATGACGTCGGCGGCAGAGGGAAACCGCATCCTGACATCTATCAATACACCCGTGAGCAATTGAACCAACCCATCTCTGCAATAATTGCCATTGAAGATTCCAGCGCCGGAGTCGAAGCCGCGCACGGAGCCGGACTCACAGTGGTTGGGTTTCAGCCAGAGGAGAGCACTCAAGACCTGCAGCAGGCAGACGGGCTGATTCAAGATCTCAGACCGGTCGTCCGGATTGTTGATTGCGGGATACCTGACCGGTGATTTTCTTGGACTTGCTTCATCGGAACCTGTGGCGCTGGTGGTGTTGCAGCTTACTGATCTCTGGAATTACTCTTATCCTGGGATGCAGCACAACCCGGAATATGCCAGGTGGAGCGGATACCGGATTGGGACAAATTACTCCCGGAGAGATCACAGGGGCTGTTGCCATCTGGCAGGGATTTGAACATCACTGGACCTACAATCACCGGCTGAACCGGTTCGGGGATTACGTATACACAGTATCACGGACCGACAACCTGAATGAGGCGTTTGTCACCCATACCGGGGCAACCGGATTAGGGCGGGATACCGGAACATCCGTCACCAATTACTCCCTCCTGTCTTCGGACAGGCCTCCGGACCGTACAGCAGCAGATCGAATTCCGGATGAAGGGCACTCGTGGTAAAGCTATCCGACAGACGAGGAATCTGAATCTACCATGGAAGTGGGAGCGAGATGACAGGTCACGGGTGGCAACTGTATTAAACGGCTACGATCTCATGGCGAATCAGAGTGCTCACAAACTCAAGACTCTGGAGATGGAGGTTGCGGAGCCACTGCTTGATTCCACACAGGCACAAATCAACATTCCGGTAACGGTATTACTCAATATGGATTGTCGATTTATCGAATGCAAAAAAATGCAGAAAAATATCGACTATACACTGAAAGTGTTCGTTGTGGTGCTCCTGTGGAAAGGGAAGATCAATCAGGTTTCAAATGATCAACAACTCTCGTATTCCTGGGATCGGGAAACCGAAGTCACTATTCCGACGATATCGGCAGAGATAGCGGGGCGGGGAGAGGATCATTTTCCCTATGCCGTTCTCGGGTTTAAAAAACTTGCTATCGATCTTGACAGAGATCACTGGTTCGTGGATTTTGTAACGGCTGTCCATCCGAACGAGTATCAGGTACAATCCGGGCTATATACTTTTGATTTACACCTCCTCTTTCGCGTATGGAAAAGCGGAATGCGCCATGATAGCGCCGCCCGAGTGGCCTCTCAGTTCGCCTTTCGCAGATCGGGCCGGACGACTCTGCAATGCTCGGTGGTTCTGATCCAATTTCAGAATGGGTGCGTTATCCACAAATCTGTGGCCGAACCCAATCAATGGCGGGGAAGAGGCCTCAGTCCCTCGAGAACGGAAGCTGTGGAAACCTCTTCTTTCTTATATCAGGAGGGGTGTGTGGAATGGTGACAGACCATCGGAATCCGGAGGAACTCCAGCCCAGCGGCCGTGAGGGGAATCTCACATGGTAGAAGCAATACAGAGCTTTGATCTTCATCTCGTGGAATGGCTGTTGGTTCTTCTATGCGGCGTCTTCGTCGGACTGGCGAAAACCGGGATCGCCGGGTTAGGCATGTTGGTGGTGGCGGTCCTGGCTGCCATCTTTGGCGGGAAGCTCTCCACAGGTATTCTCCTGCCCATGCTCTGTGTGGGGGATCTCTTTGCTGTGAAATATTACAACAGGCACGCCGAGTGGAAGTTTGTCTGGAAATTGATGCCCTGGGCACTTACCGGCGTGCTCACCGGAGTATTGGTCGGACATCTCGTTTCAGATAGCGTCTTTAAAACTATCATGGGCGTCATCATCCTTTTCTGCATCGCTCTGATGATCTGGCAGGACACCCGATCTGCGGGAATATATGTGCCGGACTATTGGTGGTTTGCGGCACTCATGGGCCTGCTGGGAGGTTTTGCAACCATGATGGGCAATGCCGCCGGACCCATTATGGCGATTTATCTGCTCTCCATGCGACTGCCCAAGAATAACTATATCGGCACCACCGCCTGGTTCTTTCTGATTGTGAATTACCTGAAAATTCCCTTTCACGTATTGGTGTGGAACACCATCACCCTCAGGTCACTGGCACTGGATCTTACCATACTCCCAGCGATCGGTTTAGGCGCGATGTTCGGGGTCCGGGCTGTCCGTCATATCCCCGAAAGGACCTACCGGATATTTATTATGTCAATCACCTTGTTCGCCGGGATCATATTATTCTTTTAAAGACTGATTGAAGAAGGGGAAGATCCAATAGGGTGACATGGCGTGAAACTCCGCTAAGTGATTATCAGTTGCATCACAGCACAACTTTTTCGATATTTGTGCGATGACAGAAATCGGGAGAGGCGCAGTCCGGTTGAGCGCGTCCCGACGGGTCGGGAAGGTCCCTGGTGCTCGCAATGGCACGTGTGAGACGCCAACACTGAGGCGGAAGAATATGACGGGACACATGGGATGAAGAGGCGGAAACGTAAGCAGATTGCCGTATATTTTTTGAAAATTGAATTTCAACTATCGGGGTGTAGCGCAGTCCGGTTGAGCGCGCTTCGTTCGGGACGAAGAGGTCCCCGGTTCAAATCCGGGCACCCCGACTCCTTTTTTCCCCAAGGTCGTCAATATCCCGCCAAGATAGTTTACCTCTCGACTACGAGTTCGGACCTAAGGTACACTCCTCTAGAAACCCGGATAATTCCATTACAGGTGTTCTGCATGTCACCGAATATCATCAGAAACCGGAACAAGAACAGATTCCCGCGAATAGAGGGTTGACAAAGGAAAAATCCTGTCGTATAATTACACACCAATTTAATCAACGTGGTGCAGGAACCATGAAATATCATCGATCCCGGCTAATCTCGGCTGATAAAAATACATCGAGAGTGGCTTTGAATCATCGATACTTTTATTTTTTTTGTGGTTCCCACGTTGATGTGAGTAAGTTTACTTAGATCCAAATTAAAACTTAACTCCAGAAAGCGTGGGATGTCCTGATGACTCCCACGCTTTTTTATTTTATCATAGAAGTGGAGGAGAAGAATGGCTTTGATGTGCAGGGGAGTCCGGGGCGCAACGACTGTCGAATCAAACGACCGCCAGGAAATCCTTGATCGCACCGAAGAATTACTGCGACAGATGATTGAAAGCAACGGTATCGAACCAGAGCATGTGGGGAGCGTGATATTCACTACGACACCGGATGTGAACGCTGAGTACCCCGCGCTTGCCGCACGCAAGTTGGGATGGTACGATCAGGCATTACTATGCGGCCATGAAATGAATGTTCCGGGGGGACTACAAAATTGTATTCGTATCCTGATCCATTGGAATACAACCAAAGATATTCATGAAATCCAACATACATACATTAATGGTGCAGAGGTGTTGCGTCCCGAACACGCCGTTGAGTAAATGAGCAATAACTATCAATTCTATCTGGAGTATAGGAAAGGAAAGAAATTTATGATTATTGTAATGAAAAGAAATGCAGGAGATGACGAAATAGAACGAGTCTCTGATGAGGTCAAGCACTATGGATTTCAGGTTCATCTCTCGCATGGAACGGAACGAACCATCATTGGCATTATTGGTGACGAACGCGGGTTGGAAAAGGAACATTTTGAAAGTCTGCCGGGGGTGCAGGAAATCCTGCCGGTCCTCAAACCCTACAAGCTGGCCAGCCGCGACTTTCATCCCGAAGATACAATTGTCGAGGTGAACGGTGTGAAAATCGGCGGTCCGGAGGTGGTGATCATGGCCGGCCCCTGTTCGGTGGAGAGCCGGGAACAGTTGATGTCTACCGCTCAGGCAGTGAGCAGGGCAGGAGCGAAAATACTGCGTGGTGGCGCCTTCAAGCCCAGAACCTCGCCATACAGTTTCCAGGGGTTGGGCGAAGAGGGGTTACAGCTGCTAAAAGAAGTCGGAGAGGCCACCGGCCTTCCCGTGGTGACAGAAGTAATGGCACCCGAACAGGTGGATTTGGTCTGTCAGTATACGGATATTTTGCAGATCGGCGCCCGGAATATGCAAAATTATAATCTGCTCCATGCAATCGGGGAAACTGATTTTCCTATACTGCTGAAGCGGGGATTTTCTTCCAAGATAGATGAATTGCTGCTGGCTGCCGAGTATGTTCTCTCCCATGGGAATTATAATATCATGTTGTGTGAACGCGGCGTCAGAACCTTCGATTCAAAGTATACCCGAAATCTGCTGGATATCAATGCTGTACCGGTGTTAAAAGAGTTATCGCATCTACCGGTCATTATCGATCCCAGTCATTCCACCGGGAAATGGGAGTATGTAAGTGCGGCATCCCGGGCGGCGGTGGCAGCAGGTGCGGATGGGTTACTCATCGAGGTTCATCCGAATCCCACCCAAGCCTTATCGGATGGCAGACAGTCACTGCTGCCTGAAAATTTCAATCAGCTGATGGAGCAGATCGACACTATTGCGCAGGCGATCCGTCGGAAGGTTGATTTCAACTGGCAAAATGCCGATGTGAGAGAAGACCCACTCATGCAGGAATGAACGCGTTTCTGTCGGTGAGGATGACAACCCTGGTGTGACTTCTACCGCCACCTGTGGGGCAGGGGACGAAGATTCCGGTAGATAATTTAGATCACTTGCCAGGATCTCTGGGATACGTCTGGTCGGTTTTAGTGCTTCTGTGGTATAATATGAAGAGTGTTATTCGTTGTTGACCGGAATTTTCACGGAAGATGATCTCGAGATTTATTAACTTAACTTACTCAGGAGATTTATGTGGGAATCAGCGGCTGATGTAACTGAGCAAAGCCTTTGATGCTATTATTATGAGGTATAAATTCGAAAACAAAATATGCGAACACTGTCAGAGGTGAAAGATGCAGGAAAGTAAAGTACAAGAAGATGCTCAGCATTATCCACATGAGCAGGTAGAAAAAAAATGGCGCGCCTATTGGCAGGATCACCAGCTCCATAAACCTGATCTGGATAATCCCGGGGATAAATTGTATACCCTGGTGATGTTCAGTTATCCATCCGGAGATAAATTACACTGTGGTCACTGGTATAACTTCGGTCCCACCGATACCTGGGCCCGGTATCATCGCCTGCAGGGGAAGGATGTTTTCGAGCCAATGGGTTTCGATGCGTTCGGTTTGCCGGCCGAAAACTATGCAATTCAGCACGGTATCCATCCCCATGAAAGCACACAGGCGAATATCAATTATATGCGGAAACAGCTCCGAGAAATTGGTGCCATGTATGACTGGCGGAATGAGGTGGATACCAGCGACCCGGAATATTATCAGTGGACGCAATGGATTTTCTTGCAGTTGTATCATATGGGTCTGGCATATAAGAAAAAATCTCCGGTTAACTGGTGCCCCAGCTGTGAAACAGTGCTGGCGAATGAACAGGTCATTGACGGGAAATGTGAGCGCTGTGATACCCCGGTTGTGAAAAAGAATCTGGAGCAGTGGTTTTTCAAAATCACGGAGTATGCCGAAGAATTGTTAGAAGGCCTGGATCGAATCGACTGGCCGGAAAAAACCAAAGCCATGCAGCGCCATTGGATAGGGAAGAGTGTTGGCGCAGAAATTTTGTTTCCGTTGGCGGCGAATGAAGAGCAGACCATCCGGGCGTTCACCACCCGGCCTGATACGATTTTCGGAGCGACCTATATGGTCCTCGCCCCGGAGCATCCGCTGGTAGAAGACATCACGACTGAGGAACAGCAGGATCTGGTGCGGGATTACGTGGAGAAGGCGGATAAGACCAGTGACATTGAACGATTGGCGGAAGATCGCGAAAAAACCGGTGTCTTCACGGGCGCGTATGCTATTAATCCATTCACAGAGGAAAAAATCCCGATCTGGATTGCCGATTATGTATTGTATACGTATGGAACCGGAGCAATCATGGCAGTCCCTGCTCATGATGAGCGGGATTACGAATTCGCGCAGACATATCAATTGTCTATCCGGGAAGTGATCTCACCGGATGGAGAATCGCACGGAACAGACCAATGCTACACGGATTACGGAATGCTTCTGAACTCCGGCGAGTATTCCGGTATGGCTTCCCAGGAGGCAATTAAACGCATTGCCGAGGATTGTGAAGCACGGGATATCGGGCGGGCAAGCGTGCAGTATCGTTTACGAGACTGGTTGATATCACGGCAGCGTTACTGGGGTGCACCGATACCTATTGTGTATTGTGACAAATGCGGAACCGTCCCTGTACCCGAAGATCACTTACCCGTCGAATTACCCCGTGATCTGGATCTCAGAAATACCAGAGGAACCGGGGTTGCCCCGCTTGGCCATTCTGACGAATTCGTTAACACCAGCTGCCCTGAGTGTGGTGGAACTGCCAGGCGGGAAATCGATACCATGGATACCTTCGTCGATTCATCCTGGTATTTCTTACGCTATGTCGACGCCCACTATGCGGATGGTCCCTGGAATCCGAATCGGGTGAGCACCTGGCTGCCTGTGGATCAATACGTTGGTGGGGCAGAGCACGCAACAATGCATTTACTGTATGCAAGGTTCGTTATTAAAGCGTTGCATGATAAGGGCCTGCTGGACTTCGATGAACCGTTCACCAGACTGGTCCATCAGGGGGTGATTACCAAGGATGGGGCCAAAATGTCCAAATCACGTGGCAATACAGTAAGTCCGGACGAATTTATCGAGCAGTATGGCTCGGATATTTTCCGCATGTATCTGATGTTTATGGGACCCTACGAGGAAGGCGGTGACTGGAGCGATAAAGGAATTGTCGGCATTGATCGTTTTGTGAACCGGATCTGGCGTCTGGTCCAGAGCTTTTCTGAATTTACAAAGGAAACCTGTGAGGATGATACCTTGCTGCACATTATGCACAGTACCATCAAACAGGTGAGGGAAGATACCGAATCTTTTAAATTCAATACGGCGCTCAGTCGTATTATGGAGTATGTGAATACGCTCTATAAAGCAGACGAGACCGAGATTGCTCGCGAAAATCTGGAAACACTCGTGTTGCTCTTGGCGCCGTTTGCACCCCATTTTACCGAAGAATTATGGGAAATGTTGGGACATTCGCCATCGATCTTTGAACAGCGCATCCCCGAATATGCCGAACAGTATCTGCAGCGATCCACCGTGGATATGGTGGTGCAGGTCAATGGGAAAGTCCGTGATACGTTTGATATTGCCGCCGACAGCAGTGAAGAAGAAATTAAGCAAGCTGCTATGTCACTCGAGAAAATCCAGAATTATATCGATGGGAAAGATGTTGTAAAAACGATTGTCATTCCCGGTCGTTTAATTAATCTGGTGGTGAAGTGATTCGACCGACTTTCACTACACTACCTGCCACCGGCTGACAACCGCAGTAAAAGCGATAGCTATATGAGCCTGAAACAGAATTATGATTCTCTTCTGATTGAGAATACACCGCTGTTTGATGATCGGGATTACCAGGGATATCTGGAAAAAGAGAGCAGGCAGTCCACGTCTAAAATATTTCTGCGGATTGGGGAAGATCTTGCTCATATCAAAGATCGTCTCGAACGCAGCGCAGGTGCGATTGCCAAGGAACACTCTATAGAAACATTCAAAGAGTTCGATGAGATACTCGAAAACCTGAATCAGGTCTCCGGCCAGTTCTTGCGGGAACAAGAATACACTTTTTATCAAATTTCAGAAGTTCACCTACGGGGTTGCATCACGATTATACAACTGGATCGGGACCTGGTGCAGAGCATCTCTGCTTTTCAGACAGAAGCACGCCAGATTCTCAACGGAAAAGAGATCACGGAGCAGGCTATCCGGGAGTTGGGAAAACGCTGCCGGAGTTTAGTGAACGCAGCGACACGCCGGCTGCATCGAATACAGGAATTGGGGGAGAATTTCCGGAATCTTGAAGAAGCAGCCAACCAGATCGGGAAACTTATTGATGAACGTGACCTGGATGAAGCGCGCCATTTTACCGATATTTTTTTCGAGCAATCGCATGGATTTTTGAAACCATATTTGGATTTAATCGAACAGTTTAAAGGTCGTAAATTATTTCACACCAGAAGAATAGATACCGGAATGTACCGAGACGATCAGTCCCTGAAATTCTTTGATTTATACGTGGACGTACTTTCTCACTTAAACCAGATTCTAGATCAACAATCCGGAAATGTCGAACTTTCACCCTACAAGGATAAAGCAATTCAGGAAGCGTCGAGATTATCTGTTATCCACGATCAGCGGGACGAGTTGTATTCGCAGGCGGCGCCAAGAGAATCGGAGGAAGATGATCGCCAGGAGCTTGAGGAGCTTGGCGCGTCTGCAAGGTCGAAGATTTCTTTGATTGCCATCATAACTGTGATCATTCTGGTGGTGCTTATCATCCTACTCATCGCCATTTAGGTTTTTTCGTGGTTCAATTACTTTGGAGTTGTTAACACTGTTGAAGTCGGGAAGCGAATTGCATAGAAGGGGGAGGTGGTACAATGAGGAGCCGAATGGGTGAGAATTGTATGCTAATTAAAATAGTTTACATAAGATATCTTATCGGAACATATAAAATTGTGTTTTTGGGAATACTCAGGACCATAATCCGGCGCAGTGTTACTCTTGCTGCGCAACCGAATCTCCCCGGGCGATGGCTTCCAACTTTTGCAGATTATCGCGATCTCCGATACAGATTAAGACATCTCCGCCATTGATAATGGTATCCGAGGCGGGATTAAAATGCATTTCATTCGAACTATCCAGAATGGCCGTAACAATTGTATCGAACCGGCTGCGAATCGGCGTGTCCATCAGAGAGGTTTCTGCCAGTTCTGAGCTTGGATAAACTCGAATCTGGTCAATGGCCAGGTTCAGTTTTTTCTGTCTGGAGACAATTTCGATAAAATCGTCAACATGCGGCGATAACATCATCTGGGCCATCTTATGCCCGCCGATTTCATAGGGATTGACGACCTTATTAACACCCGCTGCCTGCATTTTCGCCTGCGTTCCCTCTTCGCTGCAACGCGTCAAAATGAACAGTTCCGAATTGAGTTGACGCGCCGATAACGCCACAAACAGGTTATCCGCATCGGTCGCCAGGACTGCTACCAAGCCTTTCGCCCGCTCCACCCCGGCTTTCAGGAGCACTTCATCCTCAATGGCGGAGCCATCGATATACGTATACCCGGATTCAGTGAGTGAGTGGACGGCATCAGGATTGTTCTCGATAATCACTACATCCTGGTTTCGTCGTTGAAATTCTGACGCAATTACTCGTCCCATCCGACCGTATCCGCAAATGATATAATGATTTCTCATGGCATTTATCCGTCGTAATAGTGTTCGATTTCTCCAGAATGGCACTTCTATTAAGAACTGTGCAACTTGTGAGACGCCGGTATAGGCCAGCAGACTGATTCCGAAGATGATAAGTATGATGGTCCAGATCTGACCAATCGGGGACAGCGGGTTTATTTCCCGGAATCCCACCGTGCTCAGGGTGATAATGGTCATATAAAAAGAGTCCAGCAGTGTCCAGCCCTCGAACACGGCGAAACCCAGTGTTCCGATCGTAATAAGCAGCAGAAAAACAATCAGGATACGCCGGATATTACGCGCTCGCACTGATAATCCACTCTGATTCGCTGTGATCATTCATTTTGCCCAGGGTGATCGTCTTGAGATTCCTGGCTGCCAGCTGAGGTAGTTTTCGGCTGAGACGGTTGATCCGAGAACACACTCCGGAGCACTTCGATATCAGCCCGGGTATCAATTTTCAGATGTACATCACGTTGCGGAAACGGAATCCGGATCCCTTTCTCCTGAAATGCCTGATGAATCTGGAAATTGATATCACTCTTGATATTGTTCACGCCTTCCTGGGGATCATTAATCCAGATCATAAGCTCAAAATCCATTGAACTCTCCCCGAATTCTTTAAACCAGATACGTGGTCGCGGTATGGCCAGCACACGCGGATGCGCATCTGCGATATCCAGCAGTGCATCCCGCACCCGTTCCGGATTAGTGCCATACTCAACTCCGATTGGGACGTGCACCCGGGTCGGGGTATTGTTCAGACTCCAATTGACGACTGTTTTCTCAATAAAATCCGAGTTCGGGACAATGATCGCGATATTATCTCTGGTTAAAATTGTTGTACTTCGCGCAGAGATACGGGTCACGGTCCCCAATATTTCCCCGACCTGCACAAAATCTTTACTCTTTATGGGGCGCTCAAATAGAATAATTAATCCGCTGGCGAAATTATTGGCGATATTTTGCAGACCGAACCCGATACCGAGTCCCAGCGCGCCTGCAAAAATCTTTAAGGTGGTTAATTGGATGCCGACGCTTTCGACCGCCACCACCAGGCCAACCACCAGGATGATATAATGGGTGATCGTCAGCACCGCATGACGGGCACCGACATCCAGTTTGGTTTTTTGAAGGACGCTCGATTTTAAAAAGTTTCGCACCAATCGTGAGATATACAGGAATAATGCGAAGATGAGTATGGCCTTGATGAGAGACCAGATGGTTATAGGCGTATCCTGCACATAAAATAGCCGGAAGGTGAATACCGAAAGAATGGACTCCCCTATCGATTGATCACCCAGCAGCCACCAGATTTTTGCTATGAAAAACGTCCCGATGATAATCAGCACGACTGAACTTGTAAACTGGGCGATGGTGTACACTCTCTCCCAGAATTGGGCTGACTGATCCTCTTCATCTGTACTCTTCCGCTTCTTTTCAGGTACGATCCAGTTCAATGCATCGTACAGGATACGATTGATGAGTATCCCAAGCAGAATAACAGCAATCGTATAGAAAACCCGGCTCAAAATAAACCCGGATAGTTTTACATACCCTAACACGGATAAGAGACCACCGAAAACGAGGATGAAATAAAT
>DATFLS010000703.1:0-4995 GCA_035267465.1 bacterium | reverse complement strand
CGGCAGTTCGGAAGTGGATCGCGTATTGACTTCTGCACGAAAATTCTCTATCTTTAAAAAAGATAATGATAATCATTTTCAATAATTATGAGTGATTCCTGGTATACCGCCCGGTTGAGGAAGAACAATTTACGAGTCACCAATGAACGACAATTGGTGCTCTCGGTGCTGGACCGGAATCACCAGCGGCATCTCACGGTGGAGGAGATTTATTTACAGGCACATGATGAGAAGCCATCTATTGGTATGGCCACGGTGTATCGAGCGGTCAATCTCTTCGTGCAGCATGGGATTCTTCACAAATTTGAGTTCGGGGATGGGAAGGCCAGGTATGAAATGGTTCCGGGACCTGAGGAACCGGGACACCATCATCATCTGATCTGCAAAAAATGTCAGAAGATTCTGAATTACGATGACTTCATGGAGGTGGAACGGAAATTTCTGGAGATCGTGGAATCCGGGTTGGAACGGCGATACCACTTCCGTATTGATGATCATATTATTCATTTTTACGGATGCTGTGAAACCTGTGCTGATGAAGGTTCCTGACGGGCATTATGAAGGATGCAACCATGAGTGCAACAAATGATGCACTGCGGCTGACAATCATTTATGATAACGAGGCGGCCGTAGGGTCATTGGAAGCCGATTGGGGATTTGCCTGTGTGATCACCGGAGCACGCATTCCCACGATACTCTTTGACACCGGTGCCAATGGGAATATTCTCATGTCGAATATGCAGCAGCTCGGGATTGACCCTGCGTCTATCGATGCGGTATTCCTGTCTCACCATCATCTGGATCATACCGGCGGCCTGTCGCATTTTTTAAATGCAAACCGGGATGTGGATGTATATGTCCCGGTGTCACTTCGGGGTATCCGTGGTGTTCGGGAACTGATAAGGATACGGGACGCACAGCTGCTTACCAATCACTTGTATTCGACCGGAGAACTGGCAGGGATTGAACACTCCCTGGTCATTGGGATGACTTCGGGCTTGTTGGTAGTGACTGGCTGTTCACACCCCCCGATGCGGGACATTCTGACGGCGGCCGGGCAATTCGGAACAGTGTACGGAATAATCGGGGGCTTCCATGGATTCCGGGAATTCGATCTGTTCCGGGATTTGCAGCTGATCTGTCCGGCGCATTGTACCCGGTACGCCTCGGAAATCCGGGAGCGATATCCCGACACCACAATACCGGCCGGAACGGGACGGGTGATCACCCTCGAACAACCCTGAATGTGTGTTCATAGGAATCATACATGAATAAAGAATCCTTGCGATTACGGATTTATCCGGACAGCGCTTTGCGGGAACGGGCACAGCCGGTGACCAGGATTGATGGCTTTCTGGAAGTATTAGTGCAAGAGATGTCCGATCTTATGTACCGAAATCAGGGGATTGGTCTGGCCGCACCCCAGGTGGGGTTCCTGCAGCGGCTCGTTATCATGGATGTGGGAAACGGGCTCCTGGCAATGGCGAATCCCGAAATGCTCCATCGGGAGGGGAGCGATAATCTGGAGGAAGGGTGTTTGAGTTTACCTGATGTTCTTGTCGACATAGATCGCGACTTTGCGGTTACTGTGAAGGGGTTGCGCCCGGATGGCGAAGAAGTCCGCCGTGATCTGGACGGGCTCGCCGCCCGGGTGATGCAGCACGAGATCGATCATCTGGACGGCCGGTTGATTATCGATTATGCCACTCCTGTGAAAAAAGTATTGTTGAAAAAACAATTGAAAGCGCTTGCACAACAGTGAATAGAAAATCCGCTGTATTGACTGAGCCAAATGTACATACCGATCAATCGGACGAGTGGCTGGACGTCTGGGAGCATCAAGAAGGCGTGGAATTTTTGGAAACTATTGGGCTGCATCCAGGGGAGAGAGTTCTGGATTTTGGCGCCGGTTCGGGGCGCTATGCGCTCCCGGCTGCTGTGGTGGTTGGAGAGGACGGTGTAGTCTATGCCGTCGATACGGATCGTAACCGACTGCACATCATTCGCAATAAGGCGATCCATCGAGGGATCCGGAGCATTGTCCCGCTGCTTGTCAATGGTCGGCTGCCCATCCCACTTCGGGATGCCTCCCTGGATGCTCTCCTCGCGTATGACGTGATGCATCTGGTCGAGGACCGGATGGCCTATTATCTGGAATTTCGACGGCTTTTGCGATCCGGTGGACTCTTCTCGGTTTACCCGAAGCACTGTCAGGATGATCTGCCATGGGGGAGTCTGGCTGATCGCACTCTCCGCCAGGTACGGGAAGAAATTGAACAGTCCGGGTTTCGACTGCAGAGTATTCACAGGAAGCGGCTCTGTCATGATGAGCAGCCGGCGCTGGGATTCGTGCTTAATTTTCGGAAGGATCTATGAAACTGCTACAGAAACCACGAATTACGCGAATGGACACGAATTATATACCAATAAATATCTTCATAAAAACATAATATGATTCAATATAATTTCGGATATCTGCATTGAATAAACACATAAGCTCTTTGCTTCATTTTTTGAGCAAGATTTTCTATAAATTATAAAGTGTAGGGAGACAGGAAATCTCTGATGACTCATTCTCAAGAGTCTGCTCCGGATTTGGCGTTTGGCCCGGTCCCTTCCCGCAGGCTCGGCCGCAGTCTCGGTCTCAATAACATCCCTCCCAAAGTTTGCAGTTATTCCTGCGTCTATTGTCAGGTAGGCCGGACCAGCAGGCTGCGGATCGATCGGGAGTCTTTCCATTCGGTGGAGGAATTTTTCGAAAACGTGCAGTCCAGAATTATCCAGCTCAAGCGAAAAGATGAACCCGTCGACTATATGACTTTTGTTCCGGATGGCGAACCGACCCTGGATGCGAATCTGGGATTCCACATTGAAAATTTACGTCCCTTTGATATCCCGATAGCGGTGATTTCCAATGGATCCCTGCTCTGGCAGGAGGAAGTGCGCCGGGATTTGCAGCATGCGAATTGGTGTTCGGTGAAAGTCGATACCGTGGACGAAGAATGCTGGCAAAAAATCAATCGCCCTCACGGCGGGCTGCACTTGTCTGCAGTGCTGCAGGGAATGCGAGAATTCAGCCGGGAATACCAGGGAGAACTGGTTACCGAGACCCTGTTGGTGAAAGGCACCAATGACGGGGTGCAGCAAATAGAGCAGACAGCCGAATTTATCGCAGATCTGCATCCGGCGGTGGCCTATCTGTCCGTGCCCATCCGTCCGCCTGCCGAATCCTGGGTGGAGCCCCCGGATATGGAGGCGATAAATACCGCGTTCCACGTCTTCAGTGATGTACTGGATCAGGTGGAATTCCTGATAGGTTATGAAGGCGATCAATTCGCATCCACCGGCCATGTGGAGCAGGATCTGCTCAGCATCACCTCCGTGCATCCCATGCGGCGTTCCGCTGTGGAACGGCTCCTCCGGAAAAACACTGGCGATTGGACGATCATTGAAGACTTATTACATCGAGAGAAGCTGGTGGAAGTGGATTATGGGGGAGAACAGTTTTATTTGCGGAATTTGAAAGGGTGAAGACTGCAGGAGTTCCCAGGAGCACATCCATCCCGATCATGTCGAATCTTTACCGTGGAATCCGTATTTTCCATCAGAGAGGACAGCAAGAAGGATCACTGCAGACGATTCATAAACTAATCTGCTCACAGTGAATCATCATGGGTGAAAACTCAATGTCGATATGTCGAAAACGATTGATCTACTGGCTGGTGATGACTGCAGCGTCGCTGGCCATCGGGATTGCGCTGGATGTTGCGTTGCAGACCACTGCATTTCCAATCGCTGTCAGATTCCTTGGACTGGTGGGAATCATCCTTGCTCATTTCCCTTTAAAACGAACCGGCCGGCTGCTGAGCCAGGAAGGTGGAGTCGAGGAGTGGGGATGTACGACACAATTGGTGACCACCGATATTTACCAATGCCTGCGCCATCCACATCACCTTGGGGTCGGGATCTTTATGATATCCCTGGGCTTGCTCACCGGACATCTCTGGACATTCCTGATAATCACTGTCGTGCAGTGGACCTGGGTCTTCGCTTTTCTGTTATTGGTGGAAGAACCGGAATTAGAGTCGAAATTCGGAGAGGCGTATAGACAGTATCGAGACCGGGTTCCCATGCTCCTGGCACATCCACGGTGTCTGTGGTGGGTGTTCTCCTCACCGGTGAAGAGCGCTGCTTTTCGCAAAGAGTATCAGGAGTGATCGAGCTTCTGATAGCACCCATTTTTTCTATGTGGCACTCATCAAGAAGCCCGGCTCGTCGTGCATTTAATGTATGTGGTTATCAAGGTTCTGCTAATGAAGGAGCGCTCTGACTGCTGTGGTGTTTTGTGCCACGTTCAGCAGCCTGATCTTCTACCTGTCGCTCCGGGCAATCCCGCACTGAAACCTCTGGTAACTGACAGCAATGCTGGTGATTGTATGGAGTCAAATTGGAGCCCGATTGATGCGATTCGTCTCACATCACGGCATATCCGGGAATGGTTAATAGGAATTAATATGCTGGTGTTTATAATATTCGGCTAAGATGTAAGCCCCGCCTGTATAAGAGGGTATTGCTATCGAATCCCTCGGTTGGTTCATTTTTAGGCTTACCTGCCACGCTCCCGGAAAATCGTTATTGACTCCTCCGGTTTAAAACCCTAATTTAAGTAAGAATGAGAATCATTATCATTAATACCGGCCTTTTGGAGCAGTAATGTGGGGAGAAAAATTTTTAGAATAGAAATGATAATGATTCTCATTAACAATAAGAAGAAAAGGAGGTATAGTTATGGCAGGAGGAGATCGTACCGGACCGGGAGGGTTCGGACCAGGAACAGGCCGAGCAGCTGGATTCTGTGTAGGATATGACGTTCCCGGATACTTGAATCCCGGACTGCGAGGCGGTGGATTCGGCTATGGCCGGGGTTGGCGGCACAGGAATCGGCCTGGCTGGGGTTACGGTTATGGATGGCGACGGTGGAGAGACGCCAGGTAT
>DATFLS010000702.1:0-2095 GCA_035267465.1 bacterium | reverse complement strand
CCTATTGTAAAAACTTACAATGGTATCTTGAACCTTCAGAACCCTATTGTAAAAACTTACAATGGTATCTTGAACGTTCAGAACCCTATTGTAAAAACTTGCAATGGTACTTTGAAACTTCAGGATCGCATCGTGAAAACTTGCAAGGATGTTCTGAACATTCGGAAATATTTTGTAGTGAAGTGTGACAGCGCCCGGCAATTATACAGACTTCGCGCAACTGGTGGTGAGTCTATGCCCCAGCTCCAATAAATCTTTCCATAGATGTTCACTGCAGCAGCTAAAACAATCCACCCAGGGTAAAATCGATGACGGAATAGGTCTTTTGCTCAATGAACCGGAGTGTCATGTTGGTGCCCAGCATGATGCTGGTGCCGCCTATTCTGAAGGACCATCCGGTCCCGGCCAGCAGTCCGAGCCCGGATTTACTTCTGGCCTCCTCCCCGGTCGAGTCTTTCACCTTGATTTCTGCGATTCCCAGATCGCCTCTGAGAAAGAACCCCCGGCCGAATTGTCTTCCCAGAGAATGGAGAGAGCTCGCACTGTAAGTGAACTGGCTCATCCGCAGGGTTTGATCCAGATAGCCGAGCTGGTCGCCGGAGGCTTTGATGATCACTCCCAGGACTGTCCGGGGCGCAATGTGCCAGTATAATCCTAGCAGATCCACGGAATATCTGCTCCGGGAAACCCCGGGCTGGGATTCCGCCCAGTCAACGGCCTGCTGCAGTTGATCCGGATACCCGAACCCTGCACTGCCAATCGACCAGTAGGTGTACCAGGATTCTCGTATGGGCTCGGCCGGTCGCTCCTGCTGCCGCCGATCTTCCGGGATGTCACTCTCCGGCTCCTGCCGGGTGGCAACCACCATCGTATTACCGACCGCATCGAATTGCTCATCCGGCGCCGCCAGCTGTCTGGCGACCTGCCGGGTTCCGGTGTCCAGCAGCCCTTCGATTTCTCCCTTATGGTCGTAGATTGCCGTACCTGCTATCTTGCCGGTTTCCACGTCGATCAGCCGGATAGAGATGGAGAACAATCGACCGAACTGACTCACACTCCCCCCGACCATCTGCCGGACTCCGATCAGCTGGCCAACCTCGACCATACATTCATTGGAAGAACAGCCGGTGAGCTGGAAATTCTGTTCCTCCAGAATCGCCTGCATCTTCTCCCGCTCGATGACCTCGAATTCGCCGGTTTGAAATAATTCGCTGCGCAATCTGTCGGTGAGGACCGCTGCCTCGGTCTCGGATATGCCGTTGGCATCCAGGGGCATCACAGCGATGGTGCCCTCTCCGGAAGCCAGCTGCGGAAGGGCGCTCAGCAAGAAACCGATCAGAATTATCACCCGGTAATTTCTCTTCATCGCAATCTCCCATTTACCTCAGGAGTCAATACTTGTTCACTGCCTGCCTCTGATTCTGAGACCTCACTTGCCCGGTCCGTTTTGTTCTACGTTCAATTGCTCCTGTGCGGCCCGGTCTCATTGCACAGAGTCAGCGGATATTGTATTATCGGAAGAAGGCCGTTTTCCTCAAGCTGGCAGACAAATACTGCCGGAGGAACCACGAATTCACACGGATGAACACGATTGAAAAACTTTGATTATTGCTGTATCTCACTTCCTTTGGTGCGCCTCCTGTATGAATATTGGCCCTATACCAGCATACCTTGCATTTTAATCCTGTTGCTCCGGTCAGTCCGGACGCAGACGGTTAGAATAATCGAGGGAAGGTCTTTATGTTAGTTTCACTGAATGAGTTCAGTGCTAAATTTTATCAAGAAACATTCTTCTTCACCTGGTGCATTCGTGTTCATCCGTGTGAATTCGTGGTTTCCATTTATTGGGGATTGCGCTCCATATCCTTCCGGATGATCCGCACATGATCGCCGGGATAAATCAGGTCGGGATCCCGAATACGGCTCAACTCAGCCAGCTCGGGATAGCGAAACGGATTTCCCAGGTAGAAGTAGGCAATATCCCAGAGAGTATCACCCGGTTTCACGATATGAAACGTATCCGCACCTGAGACCGTCGGAGAGCTGACCGAGGATTTTTCAGCTGCAATATCCAGGACAGAGGGGGTGTCTGCTG
>DATFLS010000701.1:0-4503 GCA_035267465.1 bacterium | reverse complement strand
ATCGTATTCTCCCCGCAATTTTGAGAGAATTCCGGGATACCGATCAGCCAGATTCTCCGTTTCGCCGGGATCCTTCTCAATATCATACAAACCCAGAGCCGGGTCGGATAGTGAGGGTTGAAACGTCCATTCGTTAAAGGTCCCCGGATATCCAATCAGTTTATACCGCTGTGAAATCGCCGTACAATTCTGATATTGCTGTGGGGTCAGGCTGCGATGACACTGGATAAAGAGTGTCCGGTCCGGCCAGGCCGTCGTCGGCATTTCTCCGCTGAGCAACGGCTTCAGGCTCCTGCCGTCCAGATGGAGATCCGGCGGCGTCCGTACATCGCAGATATCCAGAAGAGTAGGCGCCACATCGATATGGGCTGCGATGCGGTCAATGGTTTGTCCAGACGCCCAGTGGCCATCCCATCGAAAAAAACTAACAGCTCGAATGCCACCCTCATAGTTGCCGGACTTCCGGCTTCGCAACCCCGCATTGTACCGGTCGGTATTCGGCCCGTTATCACTGATAAAAACAATAATAGTCTCTTCGTGTAGATGTAGTTGCTCCAAATGCTGAAGCAACCGCCCGACATTCTCGTCGATATTCTTAATCATGCCATACACCCGGGCGGTGTCTTCCGGCAATCCCATCTTCCGATAGGGATCCGCATAGGTATCGCTAATTTCCAGAGGTGTGTGAGGTGTATTGGTGGGCAGATAGACAAAAAACGGGCGTTGGCGATTCCGCCGGATAAAATCGATGGCGGCATCGAAGAAAATGTCCGTGCAATATCCCGTCCCCCGGTATTTCTCGCCGTTCCTCCACAGAAGCGGGTCGAAATAGCTGTTGGGTTTATCCGGGGTCTGGTTGATTCCTCCCCCACGGTGCATTAGGGTTTCGCCGAAACCCTGATCCTGTGGACGCATGGGATAGTTATCGCCCAGATGCCATTTGCCGAAGATCCCGGTGGCATAGCCGGCTTCCTGCAATAATTCGGCGATGGTGTTTTCGTCACCGGCCATCTTCGCTCCCCCGCGAGACGTGTGGATCACTCCGGTGCGATAGTACGATCGGCCGGTCATGAGGCTGGCCCGAGTCGGTGCACAAACCGGTTCAACATAAAACCGTGTGAAATCTATTCCCTGTTCGGCCAGACTGTCAATATTGGGGGTGTTAATCTGTTCATTCCCATGGATGCCGGTATCACCATAGCCTTGATCATCGGTCAAGATTAAGAGCACATTGGGACGGCGAGTCGGATCATTCCGCTGATCTCCGGATCCCATAGCAGGGAATAAAGCCAGTGACGTGCCCATTCCCATGGTTTGCAAAAATTGTCGGCGGCTCATCGACGGCATCGGCATTGTTCAACTCCGTGTTATTCCATGGGATGCATCCCAGCGATTGTAGCAATGGTGCTTCAAAATAACCACCTCATTCCGTGGCCCTCTTCAGCGCCTGCCGGGCAAGTAACCTGGTTGAATCCAGCGTGGGCAGCGGGCAGTCGGCCGGATCCACCAGCAGCGGGATCTCCGTGCACCCCAATACCACTGCATCACATCCCCTATCTTTCAATCCATCTATAACCCGGTTGAAATAGCGTCTCGACTCCTCATGAAAAATACTGTTGACGAGCTGTTTGAAGATAATCTCATTAATGCGTTCGCGATCCTCTTTCTGGGGATGCTCGGAAGCGATATCAAACCGGTTCAGGACCTCAGGGTACACAGGACCTGTCATGATGTACTTTGTTCCTAAGATTCCTAACTTCCGGTATCCGTGCTGTTGTGCTTCCATTGCGACGCATTCTGCAATATGCAGCCACGGGATGGGTGAGTCAGCCACGACAAAATCATACGCCTCATGGATGGTATTGTCCGGACAAATGGCAAAATCCGCACCTGCATCTGCCAGCTTGCGGACTGAGGAAAGCATCATCTGTGCCACCTGTTCCCAATCTCTCTGCGTTATATACACCATATAATCTCCCAGTGGATAATTATGCAGGGTGATCTCCGGATGCATGTGTTCGCCGAGTGTATCCTGCGCCTCATTACAGAGAGTGCGATAGCACAACGCCGCCCCTTCTGCGCTGCAGGCCACGATACCAATATGTTTAATATTTCTCATTCCCTCCCGCCTTCAAAATATATCTGACTGAGTATGGTCATCTATTTATAATATCAGTAATTACAGTCTGGAGAAAAACGTAAAATTGTCATTATATACGGCAGCGATGCGCTGCTAAATCACCAAAGCCTGTAATTCCCATTGCCATAGCCCAGTTTATCGAAATACGCTTTCGAAAACGGCCCTCGCGGTTCTGCGGCCGCCATTTCGATCATCCAGTTATCCCACTCCGCTTTGATTGCTTTGAGCACATCCGGTCGTTCCGTAGCCAGGTTGTGTTGCTCTTCCTTATCTGTGGAGAGATCAAATAATTGGCCTGTTTCATCGTCCGGGAACACCCATCGGTCCTCTGTATCCAGCACCCATTTCCATTGGCCAATCCGGGCGCCCCGCTTTCCCCGTAACTCCCAGAACTGCTTGTTTCGCATAGATTCACCAAGTTCGGTGAGCACCGGAAGTATGTCATAGCCATCCAGAATGATATTCTCCGGCGGTTGGGTTTCAGCCACGCTGAGGAAGGTGGGGAAAAGATCCAGTGTACTGCAGAACTCATCGCTGACCGCCCCAGCCGGAATATGGCCGGGCCATTTGGCCACAAACGGGGTGCGAATTCCGCCCTCATAGAAGTTGCCCTTGCCTCCGCGGAGCGGATCGTTGGAGCCGGCCCCCTGGTCAGCGGTGAACATAACCAGCGTTTCCTCTTCCAGGCCGGATTGAGCGAGTTTTTCCAGTATCGCACCAATGGCATCATCCATACAGGTAATCGCCGCCATGTATCGCTGGCGGCGGGTGCCCGGGAGCTCGCCATACATCCGTATATATTCCGGCGGCGCCTGGGCGCCCTGCACGTCATGATTCGAGGCACCGTATGGAGCGTTAAAGGGGACATAGAGGAAAAAAGGCTCGTCCTTGTTTTCTTCAATGAACCGGATGGCCTCCCGCTTGAATAAATCTGTGGCATATCCCTCTTCTGTTATTCGCCGATTCCCCCGGAAGAGTGACGGCATACCATAGCGCTCATGGGTATAGTAATCGATGCCGGTGTTGCAGAATCCGTAGAAGTCATCGAAGCCCCGCTGCAGGGGAAGGTATTGGGGTGCGCGTCCGCTGTCCCATTTCCCGAAAATGCCGGTGCGATATCCGCCGTCGTTCAGCGCCTGCGCAATGGTCACTTCCCGCACATCCAGCCCCTGGGTCATCTCCGGCCCGAAACAATATTCCAGTTCGGTATATTGATGGTTATAATTCACCATGTTATTCCGGATATTTTCGTATAATCCGTTCCGGTGTGGATAACGGCCGGTGAGCAATCCGCTCCGACAGGGCGTGCATACTGAAGATGCGGCGTAAAAGTTCGTCAACTTAATCCCATCAGCAGCGATGCTGTCGATGTTCGGAGTGTGGATCTCCGTATTGCCAAAGCAGCCCAGATCCGTCCAGGTGTGATCATCGCTGTACAATAAGACAATATTCGGCCGGCGAGACCCCCTTCCCTGCGTTGCCAGCGATCGACTTCTCAGTACCACCGGTGCGCCGAAGGTTGCCGCGGAAATGGCAAACGCCGTGCGCTTTAAAAATTCCCGGCGAGTTGTGCATTTTGTTCGATTATCCATCTTCTCAGCCCCGTGTCTTGTGTGTAATCTTAAAATCGCAGATCCTGCAGCCATAATGAACTGCTTGAGGATCTGCCCGAAAGAATGCATTCGACCTGAATCCAACGCGTCTCTGTCGGATGACATCGCATTCATTCATCCAGGTTGCCAGTGATGTACAGCCCCCTGAAAAATCGGACAGGAGTCAAGACAGTCCGATCACGGCAGTTCTGCAGATGCGCTATTTGGAGAATAAGCGATTTGCTACAATCCACTGATTGGTTATGTGTTACATCTTCCACCCGTTCAGTAAGGAGCAATCTCTTATCGAACCAACGCAAATCAATCGCTGGGACAACATATGCCACAGGAAGAGATCCTGCCAACAGAATCCGGCTCACACATCCATCGGTACTCAAAAATGAATTTGACTATTCAGACCGCGTTCCGGTTCCGGAGCAATAGTTATCGCTTCACTACACAATACGATCCCAGACATCCCTCCATGTCCTTCTGTACTGGTAATGCAGGAGATCATTGGCATACTTGTTATTGGTAATGATTTCCCGATCCGGATCCCATTCCAGCCGGGTGCCGGTTTCCAGGGCGATATTCGCCAGCAGGGCGAAGGTCGTTGATCTGTGTCCGGTTTCCAGGTCGCACAAGAGATCGTTTTTATTCCGCGATTTCACACACTCCAGGAAATTCCCGATGAGATTGGCCGCTGGTTCGGTGGGCGTATACCGCATATCATCCCGGGCGGGTGGCTCGTATTCTTCTTCCGCCGGCTGG
>DATFLS010000700.1:0-9742 GCA_035267465.1 bacterium | reverse complement strand
CGCCCCAGCGGCAAATCCAGATCATCATAAACGATCAGCGTCTCCTCCAAAAGAACCTCCGCACTCTGCTGTAGCTGCACAAATGCTCTGCCGCTGTTATTCATGTACGTCAAAGGCTTTACCAGTGAAAACCTCTCCCGGGGATGAACGGTAAGCAGAAAATCACCCGATCCCGCTTTCCATTTGAGACGGTGCTGTTCTGCCAGCGAATCCACCACCCAGAACCCGATATTATGCCGCGTCATTCGGTAGCGCCTTCCGGGATTCCCCAATCCGATGATGTAGTGCATGAAATCATTCAGTCAATCGCCATATTACTCGCGCTCTTCTTCCCCGGCTTCTTCTTCCGGCTCTTCGCCTTCCGCTTCTTCACCTTCCAGCTCTTCCGCTTCTTCGCCTTCCAACAGTTCCAATTCCTCTTCCTCGGTCACTTCTTCCTCGACGACAATTCTGGTCGGATGCACCACCGTAGCCACCGCGCGATCCGGATTTTCCAGTATCTCAATGTCCTCGTATTTCAGATCGCCGATCTGGATGGAATCCCCCATGTCCAGGGCATTCACATCTACATCCAGTGCGTCCGGAATCTTACTGGGGATGGTCTTGATAGCCGCATCCCACATTGCCTGCTCCAGAATACCTCCGGATTCGGAGACACCAATCGGTTCTCCCACCAGATTGATGGCCACCCGGGTCTCCACTGCCTGCCCTTCGACGATTCCCAGGAAATCCACGTGCAGAATCTCCTCGGTGACCGGATGATGCTGAATCTCACGGTAAATTGCCGGCTGCTTCGTACGACCGATTTTCAGGTTGACAATCTTGGCTCCCGAATTGATGGCAGCTACAAGTTCGCCCTTCTCAATGGAAATGGGAGTAGAATCCACCTTCTTGGAATAGACAACGCCGGGAATCTGATCCTCACGGCGCAACTGACTGGTGGCTTTTTTCCCGGTTTCTTTTCTTTTTTTCGCTTTTAAATCATATGTGGCCATAATTCACCTCTGATTGCTTTAAAATTCTTGCCCGTTCAAACGTCAAAGAGTGAGCTGATTGACTCTTCGTCATGGATCCGCTTGATCGCTTCTCCGAACACATGCCCCACACTGACGATTTCCAGTGCGTCAAACTGCTTCTCCTCGGAAATGTTCAGGGTATTAGTCACGGTGAACCGCTCGATGGGAGACTTGACAATCCGCTCGACAGCAGGCCCGGATAAGACCGCGTGTGCGGCAATCGCATGAATGGAGTGGGCGCCCTTCTCCTGAATCACCTTGGCGGCAGTCGTCATGGTCCCGGCGGTGTCAACCAGGTCATCGATTAACAACACATGTTTGTTCTCCACCTCTCCGATCACATGCATCACTTGCGATCGATTCTGCTCCGGACGCCGTTTATCGATGATGGCCAACGATGCCCCCAGCATCTGTGCATAAGATCGAGCCATCGGGATACTCCCCACGTCGGGTGCCAGAATCACCAGATCTTCATACTGCTGGTCTTTCAGATACGGCATAAAAGCGATCTTGGAATAGAGATGGTCAAACGGGATATCAAAAAAGCCCTGAATCTGGGTGGAGTGCAGATCCATGGTTAAAATGCGATCCGCGCCGGCTTCTGTGAGCAATGTTGCCATCAATCGGGCGGAAATAGGCACCCGCGGCTGATCCTTTCGGTCCTGCCGGGCATATCCGTAATAGGGAATGACCGCCGTTATCCGGTGGGCCGAGGCGCGTTTGGCCGCGTCGATCATCAAGAGCAGTTCCATGATGTTCTCCGCGGGGGTGTTGGTGGATTGAATCAAGAACACATCCGTGCCCCGGATATTCTCCTCGAATTTCACCCACAGCTCGCCGTCACTGAAATTCTTGATCGCTAATATTCCGAGAGGAACGTCCAGGTAATCGGAGATTTCCCGGGCTAAGGTCGGATTGGATCGCCCGGCAAAAACCTTTGCGGGATGTGCGTGCATCGACATGTTGCGAATTCATCCTCCACTTTGTTGAACAGTTGCTCGGGGGCAGGGATTCGAACCCCAATTCTCGGCGCCAAAGGCCGATGTCTTGCCATTAGACGACCCCCGATCCTTGTACGGTCTTTCTTCTGAGGGAGCCAGCGTTCGAGTTTCGGTGAAGGATGAATTATTCGCTGAAGATGGATCGCATTCGCGGAATGTCCCTGTGAACCGGAGTAACCAATTCACAACGGTAGTGCCCGGTGAATTCCGCCACAGCAGGATCAGCAGCTGCTTCATCCGGAAAAATACCGAAGATCGCTGATCCGCTTCCGGATAAACTCACGTAATCAGCCTGGAGATGAAGCAGACGGTTTCTCACTTCACCGATCTTCGAATACTGCTCTACAATCAGCGGTTCAAAAACATTGGTAAACCGCCGATCTTCTTCCCAGTTGTCAAAAAATCCTTTAAACTTATTTTCATCGACTATCTTTGTCAAGGTATATCTTACATTCTCATAGGCCCAGCGTGTGGAAATGCGGATCTCCGGAATCACCAGGACAATCGGTCGGTCCAGTGCGGCCGGCAGCGGGGTGATTTCCTCACCGATACCGGTGCCCCGGGCGATACCGCCGTACAGAAAAAAAGGGACATCCGCCCCCAGTTTCTGTGCGAGGGTGGTGAGGAGTGTCTCGGTTACCGGGAGATCAAGAAGTTTACTTAATCCCAGCAGTGTCGTGGCGGCGTTACTGCTGCCACCGCCGAGACCGGCTCCCACGGGAATCCTCTTGTCCAGCGATATTCGTGCCGCACCCATTTCGGGAAATTGTTGGGCCAGGAGGTGGTAGGCGCGGACGCACAGATTCGTCTCATCCACCGGTAAAGCCGGGTCATCACACTGGAGCTCCACTCCCGTACCTTTCTTATGGGAGAAGGTGAGCACATCGCTGAAATCAATCTCCTGAAAAATGGTGTCGATCAGATGGTAGCCATCCGGCCGTCGTCCCACGATCCGGAGACCAAGGTTGATTTTGGCGTTGGAGCGGAGGGTGAGTTCGCTCATCCGGCCAGTTGTGCCTGCAACCGGTTGAGACAGGTCTCAAGTCCCAGAATTTCTGCAACGGCCGGGAGGGCTGGGCCGTGGGCTTCCCCGGTTAAGGCGATCCGGGTCGGCATCCAGAGATTTTTGCCCCGAACACCGGTTTCGCTTTGCACATCTTTCATAATACCCAGAAACCGCTTCTTCGTCAGGGTTTCCTCGCCCGAAAACTTTTGCACCAGAGCATCGAACACCTGCCTGGATGACTCCATCGACACCATCTCCTGCAATTCCGGATCCGCGCCGATTTCATCAGAGATATCCCTGGGCAGAAATACCTCGGTCAGTTCAGGTAATTCGGAAAGATACCGGAGGTTGTCCCGCACGGCTTCGATAATGAGTCGCATCCTCCCGCGGTCCGTGGTATCGAACCCGGCCTCCGCCAGGTACGGCAGGCTGAGCTCCACCAGCCGGTCGATGTCGGCATCTCTGATATACACGCCGTTCATCCACTGCAGCTTCTCCACATTAAAAACCGCTCCCGATTTTCCGATGCGTTCCAGACTGAAATTCTCAACCAGCTCTTTCAGGGAAAAAATCTCCTGCTCATCTCCGGGGTTCCAGCCCAGCAGCGCAACAAAATTCACCAGCGCCTCCGGAAGATATCCGTGCTTCCGATAGTCATCCACCATGACATCCCCCTGGCGCTTGGAGAGTTTGGAGCGATCTTCATTTAACAGTAACGGCAGATGCGCAAACGAGGGCACCTGCCAGCCAAAGTACTGATAGAGCAGAATATGTTTGGGTGTGCTGGGCAGCCACTCTTCACCCCGGATCACGTGGCTGATTTCCATGAGATGATCGTCCACCACATTCGCCAGATGGTAGGTGGGAAATCCGTCCGATTTCAACAGTACCTGATCGTCGAGGTTTTCATAAGGAATCGAGACCTCGTCCCGGATATGATCCAGAAACTGCATTTCCACAGTGTCCGGATCACTGGGAATTTTCATCCGTACCACATGCGGCATACCCGCATCCAGGCGATCCTGGCTCTCCTGCTTCGACAGCTTTCGACAATGCTGATCGTACTTGGATCGACCATGTCGTTCAATCTGCTGGGAACGCATTTTTTCCAGCCGTTCTTCGGAGCAGAAACAATAATAAGCATTTCCGGCTTCGATCAACTGCTGCGCATAGTGCTGATAGAGGTCGATTCGGGCCGACTGGACATACGGACCGTGATCTCCTTGTTCCGATCCGTCAATCTCCGGCCCTTCATCATACGTGATCCCGGCCCATAACAAATTGTGAATGATATTTTCCGTGGCGCCCTGTACTTCCCGTGTTTTGTCGGTATCTTCAATCCGGAGCACCACTGCTCCGTCATGGTGCCGGGCGAACAGGAAATTGTACAATGCCGTCCGCAGACCGCCTACGTGCAGAAATCCGGTCGGACTTGGCGCAAACCGCACTCGTACCTGTGAGGTAGTCACATCCGTCATCATATGCTCTTCATGTCCTCTTTGTATCGAATTCCAGAGTGCTAATGCTCATGCGTTGTCCTCTTATATCCCCCAGGGACATAGAGATGAAAATATCCTTAGAGGATAAAAAAGATCCCCAGGATTAGGAACACCACAATGTTGTACTGCCGCAGCCAGTGCATCACTTTCTCCCAGTGTTCGCCCACCTTGCTGCCCGCGTAAATTACGATACCATTCCAAAGAATACAACTGAGAGACCCCAGCCCCGCCACCACCCGCCAGTCATATTTCGCTATTCCGGCAACCAGAGAGATAATCGCCCGGATGCCCGAAAAAAAGCGGTTGAGCGCAATCAGCAATACCCCCCGGCGCTGAAACAGCGCTTCAACCTCCTTAATGAAATCCCGGTTCAAATATTTACAGTTTTTGCGGTAAAAGTATTGCCTGCCACAATACATCCCAAGGAGATACAGAATTAAAAAGCCCGTCAGGCTTCCACCGGTCGTAATCAGATATGTCCACCAGAATCCGAGGGTCCCGATGCCCACCAGATAGGCCCCGACCAGCGTGAAGGTATCTCCGGGAAAGGGCGGAAACAGATTTTCCAGCAGGGTCGTCAGAAATAACACGCTGTACGCCAGAGTGGGAGGGAGCGTCTCCAGGAGGTCGTGTACCTGTTCCATGCGGTTATCTGGTGATGAGTACCGTTGACAATGCGGCAATTCCTTCACCCGTGCCGAGAAATCCCAGATAATCCGTGGTGGTCGCCTTCACGGACACGGCATCCGGATCGCACCCGAGGGCCCCGGCGACTTTCTCTTTCATGGCAGTGATATACGGAGCAAGTTTCGGAGATTGCACGATGATGGTGGAATCGGTGTTCTGAATTTCATAGCCCTGTTCCCGGATCAGTTCAAGGACATGTCCCAGGAGCACCAGACTCGAGATGTCCCTGTATTTCGGATCCGACGAGGGGAAGTGCGAACCGATATCCCCGGAACTCGCTGCTCCCAACAATGCATCCACCAGGGAATGACTCAGCACATCACCATCGGAATGCCCCTCGATTCCCCGCTCCGATGATATGGTCACCCCGCCGAGGATCATGGGTCGTCCGCGGACGAGCCGGTGGACGTCTACACCGATACCGGTTCGATAACTCATGAGGAACCTCCCCCCTCCCGGTACGTGACAAGTGCCCGGGCGATCTCCAAATCGTCGGGATCGGTCACCTTGAAATTCTGTTTGCTTCCCCGGATTAATACCACCTGTTCACCCAGCTGCTCTACCAGCATGGCTTCATCCGTACCGGTGTATCCCGTGGCAAGTGCGTTTTGGAATGCCCGGCAGAGCAAATGGTACCGAAAGGTTTGGGGCGTTTGCGCGGACCACAGGACCGTCCGATCAACGGTCGACTCAATGACGGTGCCATGAGTCATTTTCATCGTATCCACAGCGGGAGTTCCCACGACGCTGCCGCCATATTGTTCTGCGGTTACCACCGCCTCCCGAATGATGTCGGGCCGAATAAATATCCGGGCGGCATCATGAACTACCACGATCTCCGGGGGCGTCGTCTGCAGGGCCTGCATTCCGTTCCATACGGATTCCTGCCGGGTTCGCCCCCCAGGCAATACTTCCCGGACTTTGGTGATGCTGTATGGCGTAACGGTCTCATCCCAGATAGTTGATATATCTTCTTCTCGTGCCGGAATGACAATGTCCTCGATTACCTCACATTGTTCGAACACCAGGAGGGTATGAGTGAGGAGCGGCTTCCCGGCCAATCGGGCAAATTGCTTGGGTTGATTCAGTTGTGCCTGCAGCCGGGTTCCGGTACCCGCCGCAGGAATGATTGCCGCAACATGAGGGAATGTGTCCACCATGCTATCCTGTTTGCACTTCCATGCTACCCAGGACCTTCACCTTCATTCCCCTCCACAGATTTATCCGTTCGGGGGGAGGATATTCCTATAGAATTAACATTGCGTCACCATAACTCAGGAACCGGTAATCCTCTTCCAGGGCAGTTTCATAGGCCCGGAGTATATGGTCCACATCGTAAAATGCGCTCACCAGCATAAGCAAAGTGGACTGCGGCTGATGAAAGTTGGTTACAACGGCATCGACAATCTCAAATTCAAACAGTGGATAAATAAAGAGATCAGTCCACCCATCCTTGGGCACGACCTGTTTGCCGGCGATGTGAGAGGTTTCCAGCGCCCGGACAGTGGAGGTGCCTACTGCGATGATCCGGCTGCCCCGGTTCCGCGCTTTATTGATGGTCTCGGCAGCCTCCGGAGTCACCTTGTAGTTTTCGGAGTGCATCCGGTGCCGGGTCAGGTCACCGACTGTGACCGGGCGAAAGGTTCCCAGCCCGATATGTAACGTGATTTCGGCAAACTGTACCCCATTTGCACTTAAATCCTTCAGCAGCGATTCCGTAAAGTGCAAACCGGCTGTGGGAGCGGCAACCGCACCGGGGTTTTCGGCAAATACAGTCTGATAGGTTTGTTTATCCTTGGGTTCCGGGGGCCGGTCAATATACGGTGGAAGCGGCGACTGGCCCAGATTTTCAATAATATGGTAGAAGTCATCCCGTTCGTACAGAAACCGCACCACCCGTCCGCCCGAAATGGTATTGTCGATCACGTCACACTGTAATTTATCGGTAATGGTCAGTTTGTTCCCGATCCGCACTTTTCGCGCCGGATTTACCAGGACTTCCCAGATATTCTCTTCCAGTTCCCGCAGTAGAAATATTTCCACTCTGGCTTCGGTCTGATCTTTCACAGCAATCAGCCGGGCCGGAAAAACCCTCGTATTATTTAATACCAGCACATCTCCTTCGTCGATATATTCCCCCAGATCCCTGAAGACACGGTGTTCCATTGCATCCGTCTCCCTGTTGAGCACCAGCATCCTGGAACTATCTCTGGGCTCCACTGGATATTGGGCGATCCGATCTTCCGGAAGCTCATACTGAAAATCCTCTAACTGAGGTTTATCGCTCTGCAATAAGGGATCAATACCGTGAGATGTTGTCATGAGAATAAACTTTCCTGTGATGAACCCAGATCCTGAGTTCGGTTAAAATGTTGATATGCTAATCGCGTTGCTTTCCGGCCCTGCGGGGTGCGATGAATGAAACCTTCCTTAATTAAAAAGGGCTCGTAGACCTCCTCGATGGTCTCGCTTTCTTCTCCCACTGCCACTGCCAGGCTGCTAATCCCCACCGGTCCCCCGTCGAATTTGCCGATGATCACCTGTAGAATCCGTTTATCCATTTCATCGAGACCGGAATCATCCACTTCCAGTTTTTCGAGGGCGGCCGTGGCCACTTCCCGGGTGATGACGTTATCTGCCTCCACCTGGGCGAAATCGCGAATACGCCGCAGCAGGCGGTTGCAGATGCGCGGGGTGCCCCGGGATCGCCGGGCGATTTCCCTGGCGCCATCCTCCGTTATCTCCACACCCAGTATTGTGGAGGAGCGCCGGACAATCCGGAACAGATCCGCCGCGCCATAATAATCCAGACGGGAGACCACCCCGAACCGATCACGCATGGGCGACGTAAGTAATCCTGCTCTGGTGGTTGCGCCCACCAGGGTAAACGGCTCCAGGTTTAACTGGACGCTGCGGGCGTTCGGCCCTTTGTCGATCATTATATCGATGGTGTAATCTTCCATGGCAGAGTACAGATACTCTTCCACCACGTTGTTCAACCGGTGTATCTCATCGATAAACAACACATCTCTGGGCGCAAGGTTGGTAAGCAACCCCGCCAGATCCCCCGGACGCTCCAGCACCGGTCCGGATGAGACCTTGATATTCACATCCAGCTGATTGGCTACGATGTAGGCAAGTGTGGTTTTCCCAAGTCCCGGCGGACCGAATAATAACAGGTGATCCAGTGCATCTCCCCGCTCTTTGGCAGCCTGAATAAACACCTGCAGGTTACTGACAACCTTTTTCTGCCCCACAAATTCATCGAAGTCCGCAGGTCGGAGCGTGACGTCAAAATCTCGTTCATCTTCCAGGACATTCGGATATGTGGCTTCTGAGCGCATAGAAAACTTTACATTATTCCGTTGCTATTGTTGTCGGCGGTTCACTGCTCAATACGGGATTATTGCGAAAAAGACGGTATTCAGAAATGGAGCGTCGGGTATATATTCACTTCTTCTGCCATGACGCGTTTGAGCCTTCGGAATTCTTGTCCCATTCACACTGATACCCCGGCCTGCCCCGTCCATTCGGGATTTCTGGTGGTTTGGTGTATACCTTAGGAATTGGATTTCATTAGTTTGCGTCGTATAAGTTTTACGAAAAAGAACACCATACATAATAAATATATATACCCCTCAAAACAAGATGTTTTGCGTGCCCCTGATGCTCCATAGAACCGCACAGCGACTAATGTACGTATTCATATCACTTTTGCCAAAAATTGCCCGGTATAGGATCTCGCATGTTTCACCACCTCTTCCGGTGTGCCGGTACAGACGATCCGTCCCCCGTGTTCGCCACCTTCCGGGCCGAGATCTATGATATGATCGGCATTTTTTATCACATCCAGATTATGCTCAATGACAATCACCGTATTCCCTGTTTCCACAAGTCTGTTCAACACCTGGAGTAATAGTTCGATGTCCGCAAAGTGCAGGCCGGTGGTCGGTTCATCCAGGATGTACACCGTGCTTCCGGTCCCGATCTTGCTCAGTTCCGTCGCCAGTTTGACTCGCTGGGCTTCCCCGCCGGAGAGCGTGGTCGACTGCTGGCCCAGCGTGATGTATCCCAACCCCACATCCTTCAGCGTTTCCAGCTTCCGGCGAATCTTGGGTACCTTTCGAAAGAACTCCAGGGCCTCGGTCACCGTCATTGCTAATACCTGGCTGATATCTTTCCCTTTGTATTTTATCTCCAGGGTTTCCCGGTTATAGCGCTTGCCCTGGCAGACTTCGCACGTCACATATACGTCCGGCAGAAAGTGCATCTCGATTTTTTTCACCCCGTCACCGCTGCATGCCTGACACCGTCCTCCTTTCACGTTGAAACTGAACCGGCCTGGTTTGTATCCGCGGATCTTGGATTCCGGTAATTCGCTGAACAGCTCTCGAATCGGAGTGAATGCCCCGCTGTAGGTCGCCGGATTGGACCGGGGAGTCCGTCCGATAGGCGATTGATCGATGTCAATCACCTTATCGATATTATTCAAGCCCCGGATCGTCTCGTGGGGAAGGGGGTGGGCTTTCGAGC
>DATFLS010000699.1:0-4285 GCA_035267465.1 bacterium | reverse complement strand
CCGCTGGCCGCACTCATTCTGGGGGCGATTTACCTGCTGCACGAATTCCGCATTTTGGTGGAGGGATTCCGGTACTGGAAAAGCCATCTGTTCCCAGGGATCTTGATCCTGCTGGGTGGAATCATTACGCATGAGGCCCTGCATGCATTTGCCTGGCTGCTTGTCGCAAAAAACCAGTGGCGTGCCATAAAATTCGGAATTCACCTGACTGCACTCTCACCGTATGCCCACTGCACCGAGCCGATGCCTGTCGGCAGCTATCGCATTACCGTGATTTTGCCGGGTGTACTGCTGGGTGCCGTTCCTCTGATGATTGGTATGCTTCTCGGGAATGGCCCGGTCATCCTCTTCGGATTCCTGTTCACCCTTTCCGCAGGAGGCGACGCGCTGGTTCTCTGGCGTATACGTAACATTCCTCCGGGGACCCTGGTGCGTGATCATCCGGATCGTGCCGGGTGCGTGGTTATCAGGGAACCCGGGAAGTCCAATACTTCCGCTGAGTAATTTCAATAGTTGAATACTTCTTCTCCCAGTTCTAACTTAATATGAAATAGGGAGGAAACCGGTCACCTTACATCTTCTGATCACAACTCAACCAGGAAGATGGGTACCGCGATTCAGTCATCGTTGAGAACCCGGAGGAGGAGAGCCAGATGCCAGAAAAACATCTCTCATTTGATAAAAAGAAGCGGCCGCCCCGGGTGGTGCAGGCCCCTGCCGAATGTATTCGGGAGCTCCTGTCGGACGACGGGACGTTTCCAAACAATGAACAGCTGCCATTACTCATGTACAGGGAAGCCTTTGATCTGACCCGGAGCGACGCAGCAGGCGATGTGGAGAATGTGTTTCACGCGAATCAGTGGCGCGGATCATGGCGGAACGGCATTTATGGATTTCAGCATTATCACAGCACCGCCCATGAAGTATTGGGTATCTACAGCGGGACAGTACAGGTGCAGCTGGGAGGTCCGGGAGGGATCACGCTCACGGCGGAAAAGGGAGATGTGATCATCATCCCGGCCGGCGTGGCGCACAAAAACCTGGGCAGCAGGAACTTTCGCTGCGTGGGCGCCTATCCCCGCGGCCAGTCCTGGGATATGAATTATGGGAAGACCACGGAACGTCCCCAGGCTGACAGAAATATCGCCAGAGTTCCGTTGCCGGAGTTCGACCCGGTGTACGGTTCCGACGGTCCCCTGATCGACGACTGGCTGCAGAAGTAACATTCCAAAAGAATTTGTGCGTGTGTATGAAGAGGTCTCGTTCTGAAGCAGATCTTCGGTAGGAAGACCCATCAGGTGATTCAGTCGGACCTCCGGAGTATTGCGGGTTGGAAGAATACACTATTTATCAGAAAGGCGTTGTAACGGCTTTAAATGAACGGGTTTAACTACCCGTCAATATTCGTACATTCTATTTTGGATTCTTGAAATATGAAAATTAGTTTTAATAATTGCGCAGGTATTGTTTCAACTATATTCTCTGTCACGAGATGTTCTGGTAAGCCGGGAATAACTGTACTGCCAGTATGAATGGATTGCATACAGATAACCGATTTGACTATTTTAGAATACCACACTCCTGATATAACAAAGGAACACATCAATGAAAACCGAGATTACTGAAATGATCGACGGATGGGTTGAGCCCCACCGGGAAATCGGTTATAAACTGCGGTCAATCATTCTGGAGATAGATGAGCGGATCACCGAATCAATCAAATGGCGGTCGCCGGTATTCACCTGTCAGAAAAACCTCTGCAGTATCATGCCGCATTCCGATCACGTGAACCTCCGGTTTTTTAACGGTGTCGGGTTATCCGATCCCCACGAAGTACTGGAGGGCACCGGCAAATCGATGCGGCACCTGAAAATACAAGACATTGAGGATATCGAAGAAAACGTCATCGCTGACCTGCTCCGGGAGGCGGTATCTCTGGAAGACAAACATGCAA
The DNA here is from genome assembly GCA_035267465.1 of bacterium. Taxonomy (GTDB): domain Bacteria; phylum Fidelibacterota; class JAANXI01; order JAANXI01; family JAANXI01; genus DATFLS01. Next base: position 2,331 of record DATFLS010000699.1, on the reverse strand, counting down.
CACGGCAGTAAACCGCCTGAATCCCAAACACGGGAAGGGGTGAGTATATGAACTGGCTGAAGAGTATCTTGCTGGATATCGTGGTGACCGCGCTTATCCTGTTGGGGGTGATATTCCAAATTTACTGGCTAAAAGTTATCATTCTCGTATATTCGGCGCTGATATTGGTGGTACGAACGGCCGTCTTGTTCAATGAAGACACTCTGAGATCCCTGTTTCGCCGGATCAGGGAAACGCCGTCCTGGCCTTTACATATTTTATACGGAATCAATGTTGTCGTTCTTCTGGCGGGATCCTGGTACACCGTCAGTTTATTATGGATACTCATCTGGATATTTTCGGCCCTCTCGGAACGGAAGGCGAAACAGATTGGTGGAGCATGATAATCCGGGAATATTCAACTCCGACAAGCTTCATAGGAATTTCAACAGCTCGAAACTGCACCTTTAACTTGTATTCCCGTTGCCTCGAGCATATATTCGAAGTGAAACCTTTATAAAACCAACCCACAGGTGATTCAGATAATTTCCTTGGTAATAGCATAAGTTCGACCAGTAATAACAGATCGAAAATCATTAGATAGCCGGTGAATACTAAACCGGAATGCAGGATTACTTTACCCATTCCCGGGATTGAGTTCCAGCCCGGGATGGAGTTCCAGGGATCGTAAAAGGGCCGGTGATAAGAACAGAGGCGGTGTACAGTGGTTATCCTGTGTTATGATTGATCCAATAAGAATGGAGCAGATGATTGTTATGGCAGCAGGTAGACTTGCCGGAATTCCGATACCCAATTAGAGTAATACATATTTTAAACCATAAAAGGAGATAGCTATATGCGAGTAATAGTAAAAACTACTCTGTGCTTGGTACTTTGTGTTCACCTTGGCCTCATACTGCCCGGAGAATTATATGGAAGTGGCGGTGAAACGGAATCCCGATTCTCCGTCAATACGCACATAGATGCAGTGACATATGAAGGATTTGCCAGAGGGAATTCCCTCAGTTTGGGATCTCATTACTGGTGGAACAAATGGCTGGATGCGAGTCTGTGTGCCGGAATGATTTATAATCTTCGTACCTATAGAAATGAATTGCCGGATTTGTTTCGGGCGGAAATAGCAATCACCCTGCACGGCAGGTTTTTTCCTTATATTCACCCGTATGTCGCCGTAGCGGGGGGCAGAGAATTCTTGCTGGAGGATACCGGACAGGATAATCTATCATTCTCGTTTCGCAAATCCGGTCTTTTTCCCAGAGAAGGATTTCCCGGCGCTGTTATCAGAGAAGGGTTGGCATTGGAATATAACCGGTTAACGGTCACTCTGGAGTCCAGTCAGAGGTTGGGAAAGATTGAGAGATACGAGAGTAAAATTGGCGTAGCTTATACTTTAAAATCGTCTCCCTATCGGGTTGGCGAACCCGAATTCAAGCTGTCGGAAGGAATGCAGTTTTACAATCGCATCATCGGAGCATACCATCGCACAGAGGGTTTCACTGGACATGAGTTGATTTTTACTTCTCTCATCGGTGAGAGAAAGAAGGTATATAATTTAGGAATATTCTATACCGATGGTCCTGAGTTCAGTACGGGGGTGATTCACGGGGGCATGAGTAAGCAATTACCATTAGAGGATGGCGTATGGAATTACGTTAAAATTGCTCCCGGTTTACAGGTCCTCCTCTGGCTGGAAGGGAAACCAGATCTGATTCTTCCGGCCGGATCCCTGGCCATTTCGACGGAGTTCAGAAACGGAGGGATCATCCTGTATGCGCGGGCGCGAATTATCGGCGCAATTAGCCCATTCACCGGGTTAAATGCAGGAGTGCTTTCTTCCATGGGTTTCGGTCTCGATATCTGATCCGACCACTCTACTCCAATTGGTTTCTATAACAGACTATAGTAGACTCCTGTAATGGAAAAGTGAATTCCATTTTAGGTTGAGTTTCCATACTTTTGCAGTGGCAATTATTTTCGGACCGGATGGGTGAGTTGTTGTATGGAATGATAATCTAATGTGAGAAAGGGTACAGGAGTATCATGTCGAAGCGATCCACGTTTCTGTTTGTGGCAATATTGATGGGACTGGCCTGGGCGCTGCGCGGTCATTTCGGGCATGAAAACGGTGCGGCCTGGGCGGGAGCCATCGGGACTCTCGCCATAGTGGTGGCCGTCCGCCGGGAGGACTGGGCGCGACGGCTCCCGGTGATCATATCGCTGGGAGCTATCGGATGGGGTGTCGGGGGCATGATGAGTTACGGCCGTATCATCGGCTATACCCGGGGCACTGAATTCGGTAACGTATTTTACGGTCTGCTCATGCTGGGAATT
>DATFLS010000698.1:0-4178 GCA_035267465.1 bacterium | reverse complement strand
GAGGAATTCACCGATACTGGACAGCTCGTCCTGAAGTTGCCTGGCGTCTCCTTCACGTTTATGAATGGACGCCGAAAGCCGTTCGAGCTCTCCCCGCGCCGAGTGTACAATTGAATGTAGTGCGTCGTCAGATGCGAGTCCCAAATCGTTGATCAATGCCTGGTGACTGGAAATAATCTCGGCAATCATTTTTTCCAGAGATTGTTGATCGCCCTGAGCTGCAAACCCACCAAGTGCTTCCAGTTGATCTGTGGTACCGGCAACGGCTGAGACCACCACGAGCGGCTTCCGATCAAGTCTGGTGTTGATTATCGAACCGACGCGCCTGATTAAATCGGCACTCCCCACGGAAGTACCACCGAACTTCATAACAATCATTGGAAAATAATCACCTTTGCTGATTCGTACTGAGAATATGCCGAATGCATATCACAATCATGACATCGTTGAAATTATTGTGTACGGTATACATTCAGCTCCTCAGATTATCCGGGAAAGAAAACGGAATGGAGCTTTTTCACAACCCGATCGATATCCGACTCGTTGATGATAAAACTGAGATTGACTTCCGAAGCCCCCTGGGAAATCATATTAATCCGGACGTCACTGAGCGTACCAAGAATTTTCCCCGGTAATCCTTCCTGAAATTTCATTTTTTCTCCCACCAGACAGACCAGCGCCTTCCCGGTTTCAAGTGATACTTTAGCGAACTGGCTCAATTCCTTAATAATATCAGCGTATTGCGGATAGGTATGGAAGGCAATTGAAACGCTCACTTCCGAGGTGGAGACCAGGTCGGCCACCATTTCATACCGATCCAGAATTTCGAACACCTTGCGCAAGAAGTCATGGGCCTGAAACATCCGGCTGGAGATCAGATTCAACACCTTCATATCCTCTTTATACGCAATCGATTTCACCACCGGAAATTCATTCAGCGGAAAGCTGGCCCGAATCAAACTGCCCGGCAATTCCGGGTTTTTGGAATTGTAGATATGGAGGGGAATGTCCTGCTCCACGGCCGGGAGAATGGAGTCCGGATGGAGCACGCGGTTCCCGAAGTATGCCAGTTCGGCCGCCTCCCGGAAGGTCATGCGTTCCACCACTTTGGCATCTTTGATAATGGTGGGATCGGCGGTTAATATACCATCGACATCAGACCAGATTTCAATATCTTCAACCTCCAGGGCGGCCCCGAGTATGCTGGCAGTGTAATCCGAGCCACCCCGGCCAAACGTGGAAACATCCCCATCTCTGGTGGACCCCACAAATCCCTGGACAACCGGCACTTCATCTGCTTCCAGAGCCGGCAAAATCGCCTGCCGTATCTTCTCCCGGGACTCCTCAAGAAGAGGTTTGGCCCTGGTATGTTCATTGGTGGTGACGATGAATCCGGTTGAGTCAAGCATTTTCGATGGAACATCAATGGTGTTGAGATAATACGTCATCAAAAGACTCGTATAGCGCTCACCGAATGGCAGCATGCGATCAATTGATTTCGGAGACAGATTGTGGAGTAAGGAAGCGCCGGTCATGAATTCCTTGAGTTCTTCCCGGTATTGTGCTGCCGTTTCCTGATATCTGGCAACCCATTCGTCTTCTAGCTCCAACTGCTCAGCCAGTGACAGGTGATACTCGTGAATTTTATCTATCCCCTCGGTCGCGGCTTCCGAATCACCTCGAAGGGCATTGTCTATACTGGCGAGGAGTAGATCAGTGGTATCGCCTGCCGCCGAAATCACCAGGATCGGTTTGTTCTCCAGTCGGGATTGAATAATCTCCGCCACATTCCGGACAGCCTCCTCGTCATTCAAGGTAGGACCGCTGAATTTCATGATAATCATACGCGCATTATCCTGCTACTCTGCTGATTGGTTGATCATGTGGATTGCAGATGCTTTTCTATGAACGGTGTTACTTTTTCGGTGATTTGATCGAATTCGATCAGGAAGGCATCGTGGCCCTTTTCAGATTCGATCAGGGTGTATTCGGCGGCGGGAATATGGTCGACCAGCTCCTGCTGCTCATACCTGGGGTAGAGCACATCGGAAGTGATGCTGATAATGAGCGCGGGGAACTGGATCTGCTGCAGCGCCTGAATATATCCGCCGCGCTCGCGACCGACATCATGGGTGTCCATAATTTCGGTCAATGCCAGGTAACAGTTCGCATCAAACCGATCCACCAATTTCTCCCCCTGGTAATCGAGATAGCTCTCCACGGCAAAATAATCCTTGTGACCGTCCTGGAGTTTTCGTTCGAACCGTTCTTCAAACGAGAGCGCACTGCGATAGGAGAGCATGGCGATCTTGCGGGCCAGTCCCAGTCCCTGGCGGGGTTGGTCCTTCCCGTATTGACCACCCTTCCAGGCGGGATCGGAGATAATGGCTTCCCGCTGGGTGGCGCTCAGCCCGATGTGCCAGGCAGTGTGTCTGGCCGTACTTCCCAGACTGATTGTGGTCTGAAGAAATTCCGGATACAACAGAGGCCATTCCAGGGCCAGCATTCCACCCAGGGATGGGCCGATCACCGTTTGCAGACGTTTGATGCCCAGGTGATCCAATAACCGTTTTTGTGAGTGGACAATATCCCGGACGGTGACTTTGGGAAAATCTGTGGCAGTGCTCCCATTTCGTTGATAGGTGAGAGGGCTGGTTGAGCCATACGGTGAGCCCAGTGTATTGATACACAAGACGAAGAATTTGGAAGTATCCAGCAGTTTGCCATCTCCGATTAAGGGGCCCCACCACTCCATGGCATCGCTGTTCGCGGTCAGGCCGTGTTCAATCAGGATGGCGTTGGTACATCGTTCATTCAACCTTCCCCAGGTACTGTAGGCGAGCTGGAGTGGTCGTAACTCACCTCCGAATTCCAGGGGTAGTGGCTCATCCGCAATCCAGATGTTTGCCGTCTCACTCATAAATCAGGACAGGACCTTCGCAAACGCTTCCGAAAAATCTTCCTTGATATCATCGATGTGTTCGATGCCGACCGAAACTCTGACCATCTCAGGAGTGACTCCTGTTGACCGCTGTTCCTCCTCGGTCAGCTGCTGGTGCGTGGTTGATGCCGGATGAATAACGAGCGTTTTGGCATCCCCCACGTTGGCCAGATGGCTGGCTAATTCTACTGAATTAATAAACTTCTTGCCAGCCTCAATTCCGCCTGCGATCCCGAAAGATAACACGGCACCGAATCCATTGCGAAGATATTTTTTCGCATTTTCATGGGTAGGATGATCCGGCAGGCCGGGATACGTAACCCATTCGACAGCGTCCTGTTTCTGAAGCCATTTTGCAAGTTCCAGTGCATTATCCACGTGTCGCTGTACTCGAAGCGAGAGGGTCTCCAGCCCCTGTAAATGCAGGAATGAGTTAAACGGTGACGGAGCGGGACCATAGTCGCGCAAGGCTTCTACCCGTGCGCGGATAATGAAGGCGATATTTCCAAACGGTCCATCCGGGCCGAAGGTCTCCCAGAATACCAACCCGTGATACGCCGGAGACGGTTCGGTGAAATAGGGGAATTTTCCGTTGTCCCAGTTAAATTTGCCGGAATCAACAATCACCCCCCCGATGGAAGTGCCGTGTCCGCCAATCCATTTGGTGGCGGACTGTACGACAATATCGGCTCCGTGCTCGATTGGGCGCACCAGATAGCCGGCTGCCCCGAACGTGTTATCCACGATGAAGGGCAGGTCATGATCATGGGCGATCTCTGCCAGGGCTTCGAAGTCAGGCACGTAAAATCCGGGGTTTCCGATACTTTCCGCATAAATGCACCGTGTGTCTTCGTCGATGGCATCTGCCACCTTATCCGGATCGTTGCTATCGACAAATTTTGTCTCAATACCCAGGCGGGGCAGACTCACTTTGAACTGGTTATAGGTTCCGCCATAAAGATACGAAGACGAGACAATTTTCTTTCCCGCCCCCATAATCGTAGCGAGCGCAAGAAATTGGGCGGCCTGCCCGGATGAGGTCGCTAACGCTGCGGCTCCACCCTCCAGTGCCGCCAGTCTGCTTTCGTAAATATCGTTCGTCGGATTCATGATGCGGGTGTAAATATTTCCAAACTCCTCCAGGCCAAACAGTCTGGCAGCATGGTCAGTATCATCGAACGTATAAGAGGTGGTCTGATAAATGGGTACCGCCCGGGATTTAGTTGCCGGATCCGGT
>DATFLS010000697.1:0-7485 GCA_035267465.1 bacterium | reverse complement strand
TCTGCAATTCTGCCTATTACGGGGTCAGGGTTCCAATCCAGAGTTTACAGCAGGCAATTGTGACTATTGGATACCGAGAGCTGAAAAAGATGCTGCTTATCAGCGGAAGCCTCCGGTATTTCAAAGGAGACTGTGCAGGCTATGAAGGACAATACGGAGAATTACTCATGCATTCTGTAGCCACCGCACTGCTTTCGCAACGTCTCGGACAGAGGCTGGAGGAAGCCCCGGACGATTTGTTTGTTGCCGGATTATTGCACGATATTGGTAAATTGATCCTCGGATCGTATGTGGAAGATCAGTTTCAGGTTATCCTCAAGACAGTGAGGGATGACGGCCTCCCCTTTCACGAGGCGGAGTACCGTATTCTGGGGATCAGTCACGATGCCGTCGGAAAACATATGCTGGAATACTGGGGATTCCCTGAGGCTATCGTTGCTGTAGTGGGAAATCATCATCAGACAGATGTAAACCGGCATCCTGACAACGTGCTTCTGGTGGCATTAGCGGATCGGTTAACCGGTTTTCTGGGCGTGAACACCTTCAATGATGGACTCCACTATGAAGGGTTTGCCACACTCTGTAAGCATTTTAGCCTGCAGCTGGACGATATCGAACACCTGTTATCTGAGACGGTGAAGGAATTTTCGGATATAATGGCAGCATTTGCCTGAGGAGACGGGAAGAGAGAATACCATGCTTTACAATATTCTGATAATTGATGACTCGCCATCCATGCGGAAAGTCCTGCAGAAGGTGATCGCTATGGCGGGACTCCCCGTGGAATATTTTGAGGCAAGCGATGGAATTCAAGGATTGGACCAGTGCCGGCACCACAGGATCGATGTGATTTTTACGGATCTGAATATGCCGAATATGGATGGATTCACTTTTCTTAAACAGATTCATCAGAACCCTGCGTTCGATGATATCCCTGTTCTGGTGGTGAGCACCGAAGGCCGGACCGCGTTGATCGAGGAAGCTCTGAAATTAGGTGTGGCGAATTTCATCAATAAACCATTTCAAGCAGAAGAGATAGCTGATAAGCTGCATAATATATTGGGGGAGGGATATGATCACAGAGAAGATCGAACTACTGAAGCGCCTGACTTTTAATATCCTCAAGGAGATGTGTTTCCTGTTCCAGAGTGAAGACCTTTCTTCCGTGCAGTCGGAGGAACTACCGATTTTGGTACGAATCGACTGCGGAAAAAAGTACAGTTTGTTTTTACACTTTGATCCCATTCTGGCACATACCATTGCCCGGAATTTTCTGGGGACTGCTCAGGAGGTGATAGAATCTCCGTTCCTGGAGTCAGCGCTGACCGAAGTGGTGAATATGGTTGGTGGCAACTTTATGAATGCCACCCACATGGAATCCACCGCGCATTTGTCACTCCCGGAAATCGTGGAAGAAGACTGGCGAGTATTCGGCCACGACCCCCGGACTCGGATAGTCACCGAGGCTATAAAGGTGAATGACCGGCCGTTGCAGTTAACCATCGCGGAACACATGGCATGATACGGGTACTCATAGTGGACGATTCCGCTATTGTGCGGAAAATTTTTTCCGAGCAACTCAAGAAGGAGCCGGACATCGAAGTGGTTGGCACCGCCATGGATCCGTATATCGCCCGTGACAAAATACTCAAATCCGATCCGGATGTGATCACCCTGGACATGGAAATGCCGCGCATGGATGGGCTCACCTTTCTGCGGAGGCTGATGAAGCATCATCCGCTGCCAGTGATTATTGTAAGTTCCCTGACCGCGAAAGGGAGCAAACTGGCCCTCCAGGCGATGGAAGCCGGTGCGATCGAGGTCGTATCCAAGCCCGGCTCAGCCAGTTCAGTAGGCGAATTGAGCCGGGAATTAACTCACAAGATCCGAGCGGCAGCAGCCAGTAAAAGGTGCAACAGAAAACAGACCACCGGCAATCCCAGGGTCTCGCAGATCGAACCAGAGACCGATCACCCCCCGGGAACGACTACCCATAATATTATCGCCATTGGAGCTTCAACGGGGGGAACGGAAGCGATTAAGGAAATATTGACTCATCTGCCGTCAAATCCGCCGGGGATCATTATCGTGCAACATATGCCACCGAAATTTACCACGGCATATGCGGAGCGGCTGAATGCCTTGTGTCCTTTCGAGGTGAAAGAGGCAGAGGACGGCGATGCTGTTTATCAGGGAAGAGCCTTACTGGCTCCGGGGAATTACCACATGCTATTACGTGGGAGTAGTACACAGTTTTATGTGAATGTGAAAGACGGACCGTTAGTGCATCATCAGCGACCGGCGGTGGACATTCTGTTCAAGTCTGTTGCCCGATCTGCTGGTAAAAACGCACTGGGGATATTGCTGACCGGAATGGGCCGTGATGGAGCAGCGGGTCTCCTGCAGATGAAAAATACGGGCTCCTTTACTATCACCCAGGATGAACCAACCTCTGTGGTCTATGGAATGCCAGGAGAAGCCTATCGTGTAGGGGCTTCTACAAAATCACTCGCTTTATGCGATATTGCCCCCGAGATTATTCGGAGACTTCGCCAGTAGAACGTTCCGAACCGGTCTGTTCCCGTACAGGCATACAATTTGCTCTAATTCAGTATGGAGTGGAGAGGTTGCAAGGACTCCCGCACAGACAGCAGAGCTATATCAATTCCGACTTGGGGGACAGGGCGGAAGAGAATTCAGAACGTGTAACGTAAATCGGAAATTTTTTCCTAGGAATGTGGCGATGGGGGACAATTTATTCGTACCACTTGCAGAATTTCGCAAGAATAACAATGGCGATCAGTCGAAAGCAACTTCCCTCGAAAAGGTTGTTAAAAAATCCAATGTACATACAGCCGGAGAACATCCCATTGAACATGAGCGTACGGACCAGCAGCATGGGATAACGTGTATTCCGAACATTGTCGATGGGAAAGTGTCCTCGATTGATGTGGAATGTGCCTGTGGACAAACCACACGTATTATCTTAGAGTATGGCAACGAGAGCCCCTGATATTTCGATTCCTGAAGATTTGGGAATCGTCCGGGAGAATGGCCAGTATATGCTTCAGTTGCAACGGAATCTCACCGATCAGGTGACCCGAATTTCGGAGTGGATTCTTTCGGAAGCAATCGTTGGAGTCGACATTCCCCTGCTCTATGATCACCTTGCGGATCCGGATCATGAATATAACGAGCAGGTTGCAATCGCCCGGCACTTAAACCGATATGAATTCGCCAAGAGTCCGTATATAAATGTGCAAATCACCCGGGATGAATTAACCGCCTATCTCAGTATCCTCGGGAAATATCCTCAGGGTCGCATAACTCCGGAGGATTGTTTGTATTGTTTGCTTGCGGAGGGGGTTCGAAGCGGTTTTCAGCCGGACAATATCCGGGAAGCGCTGGAGAGACCGCTGCCGGTGTATATGATTGTTGGAGCGGAGGGAAGGGCGGCGGAAGCGGGAAAGGACAGTGAGATTATCCTCCATGAGGCTGTATCTGATAGAAAACTATTGGTGGAGGGTATAGATGGACGGGCGATGGTTGTCCGGGACGAAGTCATCGCCCAGAAGCTCGCGGTAAAACCGGGGAAGCCCGGCACAACTGTTACCGGGAAAATGCTGGTGAAGCAGGTGAATGATATACCGCTGCCGGCAGGTGAGCACACCTACATCGGTGAAGACAAACTCACCTTGTATGCGGCGATTGACGGATACCTGGAATGGGATGATGATAAGTTAGCTGTTCGGGATGTTCTGCATTTTGATGAAGATATAGATTATCGGATCGGCGATGTTCACTACAATGGACGAATTGTCGTGAATGGAGATGTCCGGGCAGGAGTCACCGTGACTGCTGAGAAGGATGTGGAGGTGCTGGGGTGTGTGGAAGGGGGTGGGATCGTCTCACGTCAGGGGAGTATCCATGTACATCGGGGTGTGAATGGGCTGGAGAAGTCTTATTTATCGGCTGGCCAGGAGGTGGTGGCAGATTATATACAGGATGCATCTATTTCAGCCGGTGGTGGCGTTAATGTGAAACGATATGTGGCCCGCAGTGAGGTCCAGGCATCCGGTGAAATTATGGTTCGGGATCGGGAAGGATTGGTACGGGGCGGAATGCTCTGGAGCGGGCGGAGTGTTCAGGCAAAAGTGGCCGGAAGTTCAGCCTGTAGTACCACAGTTCTGGGAATTCGTCCCAAGCTCACTGAGACAGATTATCATCAGCTCACCAGGTTTGAGGAGGAGATTGAGGAGTTAAACCAGCAACAAAACCGTCTGAGGCGACGCCTTGATTTCCTCAGTCTCCTGGAGCAAAGACAGAATCAGTTAAGTCAGACCCACCAGAACGAAGTGCTCCTCCGTTCGGAGGAACTCATTGCAGTGTCAGAAGAGATTGTTGATCGGGAGGATCAAATCCTTGATATTCAGCAACTTAATTCGGATAGGTTAGATTTTTCCAAACCACTGATCACAATCCAGGATCGGGTATATCCCGGAGTGAAGTTTGTCATTGAAGAGGAGGAGCTGCTCATCCAACAGGAGATGGGCGGGGTGGAAATAAGTTACATACAGGGTCAGCTCTATTTAAATACGCTTGATGGATGAGTAGAATTTATATATAATTGATTGTACTGATTGGCGGTACGCACCATGTATTCAGAAATAACCAAACCGAAGGGTTCCAATGATTCGAAGGGCGGTGAAACTGCTATGGAGAACGTGACCCCTCACATTCTCGTTGTTGATGATGAGCCATATATGGGTGATTTTCTTGAGAAGGCTCTCCAAAAAAAATCCTATGAAGTGACCAAATTCACCAGTGGTCTGGATGCCCTCGATTTCCTGTCGGCGAGGGATGCCGATCTCATGATTACTGATTACAAAATGCCAAAGATGAACGGAGTGGAACTGCTCCAGCAGGTGAAAAATGAAAAACCCACCATTGATGTGATCATCATGACCGCGTATGGGACAATCGAAAGCGCGGTTCAGGCCCTGAAATTTGGCGCGGCAGATTATATCACGAAACCCTTCTCAGTGGAAGATATTTATCAGATCGTTGAACATTATTTCGAAGCGAAAGAACAGAAGCGCACGAATTTAACCGTCCGGGGGGAGGATCGCTTTGGGGAACTGGTGGGCAAAAGCCCCCAGATGAAGAAAATCTATCAGACGATCTCTCTTGTGGCCAATAGTAATGCCTCGGTGTTTATCCAGGGCGCGAGCGGGACCGGAAAAGAACTGGTCGCACGCGCCATTCATTACAATTCGGATCGCAAGGACAAACCATTTATCCAGGTCAATTGTGCCGCCCTGCCGGAAGGATTAATGGAGAGCGAATTGTTTGGCCATGAGAAGGGGTCGTTTACGGGGGCGATCAGGAAGAATATCGGCAAATTTGAGCTGGCGGACGGAGGGACCTTGCTTCTGGACGAAATAACTGAAATGGACGTCGGCCTGCAGGCGAAACTGCTCCGGGCGATCCAGGAAAAAGAGTTCCACCGGGTCGGTGGCGCCGAAACCATTAAGGTCGACGTTCGTATACTTGCCACCAGTAACCGGGATCTCGGACAAACCATCGAAGAGGGCAAATTACGCGAAGATCTCTATTATCGGCTCAATACAATTCCGATCGGTATCCCTCCGCTCGAGGAGCGCCGGGAAGATATCCCCTTGTTAATGGATTTCTTTGTGAAAAAATTCAGTGAAGAAAACGATCTGGAGATCCGGGAGGTGGAGGATAAAGCCATGAGCCGGCTGATGCGTGAGTCGTATCCCGGAAACGTCCGGGAATTGGAAAACCGGATTCTCCGCGCAATCATTCTCGCCCAGAGCGATGTAATAACCGAAGATTTACTCTTTATCGAAAAGAATACTGAACCGGCAGGTAAAACACACCTCGTAGATTTGCATACTCCGGTCACCATCGAAGAGATGGAACGCGATCTCATCCTGCAGACGCTCGAACATTATGATTACAACCGCACGAAAAGTGCGCATTCTTTAGGAATTAATGTCCGTACGTTACGCAATAAATTAAATCAGTATCGGGAAGAAGGATACATTAACGACTCCTTCTTCGATAATTAAGCAGGAATAAATCACTGCATACGGGTACTTCCACCCGGCAATATTTTCCAAAATCATTACCATACCCGCTGAATCTCCTTTCGTATCGTTCCGAAATTTTTCGCTAAGTCCATTGATTTACAGCATTTAACCGGCGGTGGTCCCCGCCCTGCCATCAACTGGCATAGTGCTTGTAAAAAAATGTGTAAAAGAATAACCTCATAGGAAGCATTATGATAAAAGATCGGCATATTTATTCCTTTCATCGGTTATTGGATGCAGCCCAGAAACAACAGCGTGTTCTTGCAAAAAATATCTCAAATCAGCACACCCCCGGGTATCGCCGGGAAGAAGTGGATTTCGACGGCATTATCCGCGAGCTGGAAGGCAAACATAGCGTACGCATGGAACACACTGAGGAGTCCCATCTGCTCTCACTCAGAGAGCGGAAACATCGCAAGATCGAGCCTGTCCAAACGCCGGATCCTATCGAACGGGGCGAAGTGAACAATGTGGATATTGACGAGGAGATGGCTGAAACTGCCAGGGTACAGCTTTACTATACTATGCTGGCGAAATCCATGAAAGAAAAATTTAAGAAATTCAACATGACCATCACCGGCAAAGTGTAATCACGGGAGGATCGGATGAAGTTGAACGGCTTATTTCAAGGCATAGATATCTCGACCACCGGTTTGAGTTCCTACCGGAAAGCCATGGAAATGATCTCCGAGAATATCGCCAATGTGAATACCACCCGGACGGCGCAAGGGGGACCATATCAGAGACAGACTCCGATTTTTGCCCAACGGAACAGAGCGGGCAGTTTCGGGGATCTGCTAAACAGCGTTACCATGAGGATGCGCGCGACCAATGATGTTCACTATCCCAGGAGATCAACCGAATTAACTGCTCCGGACCGGAGTGTGGACGGCGTGGCGTGTACCTCGATGCGGCCTGCACAAATGGAATATCGCCTGGTGTATGATCCCCAGCATCCGGATGCGGATGCGCAGGGATACGTCCGGTATCCGAAAATCAATATGCTCGAAGAAATGGTTGCGTTGATGCAAATATCGCGATCCTATGAGGCCAATGTCACCTCGATGCAGGCCGCCAAGGGAATTGCGAAAAAAGCCCTGGAGATCTAAATGATATCACGAATCACATCCGCCTATGGTTATTTCAGCAAGCTGAGGCAGAAGTACTCCCAACCGGGCTCGGGTGAGACGGAGGTGAGCAGGAACGCCCTGGAGCACACTGCGCACTCTTCGTCACGCGGCGCCATGCAGGAAATCCGGGAGAAACAGGTGCAACAGCTGCGCGAAACCGGGACACTGGATAATCTGCAGGTGATCCTGGATGAAAGTGAAAAAGCATTGCTGCGGAAACTGTTTCCTGATCGATCCCA
>DATFLS010000696.1:0-13540 GCA_035267465.1 bacterium | reverse complement strand
TCAAGCGGCCTGCGTGAGCCCAGTCGAATTCTGTTAGTAACTGCTCCAAGATATCCAGGTTCGGACGCTTTTCGTTCAGCCTGGATATCTTTGTTTTTCCCGGCCGGCACCACCGAATGATGAGCCCTCCCGGTACCGTATGATCCCGCTTTACAGCACGCTCTCGGTTGACACTTATTATCATGTTTCTTTTAAAGAGTTTTATGGTGAAATTGGAGTGGAATCTTTGAACAGGTGGTGCAATGGCTAACGAGCGCAGCATTCAAAGGAGAAGGTACGTGATATACTCGACGATCAGGCAGCAAGATCCAGAAGTGTTTCAGGCGATGGAAGATGAACTGGAGCGTCAGCGGTATACCCTGGAACTCATCGCTTCAGAGAACTTTGTCAGCAAGGCAGTATTGGAAGCAGCCGGAAACGTGATGACCAATAAGTATGCCGAAGGGTACCCGGGCCGAAGATATTACGGCGGATGCGAGCATGTGGATGTGGCAGAGAATCTGGCCAGGGAGAGGGTGTGCGCATTGTTTAATGCCGAGCACGCCAATGTGCAACCGCATTCCGGTTCCCAGGCGAACATGGCGGTGTATCAAACATTTCTCGACCCGGGTGACACCATACTCGGCATGGATCTGGCTCACGGGGGACATCTCACCCACGGGAGTGCGGTGAATTTTTCGGGTAAATTATATAAAATCGTCTCGTACGGGGTGAACCGGGAGACCGGCACTATAGATTTTGACGAGGTGCGTCAAATTGCCCTGGAACATACGCCGGAACTGATCGTGGCAGGTGCCAGTGCATATCCCCGGGCAATCGATTATCAAAAATTCCGGGAGATTGCTGATGAGGCCGGGGCGTTTCTTATGGCTGATATCGCTCACCCTGCCGGGTTGATAGCTAAAAAACTCATCCCGGATGCAATACCGTACTGCCATGTTGTGACCTCTACAACCCATAAAACGCTCCGTGGTCCTCGGGGTGGATTGATCCTGCTGGGAAACGACGAGGAAAATCCCTGGGGAATTACCGCACGAAAGAGCGGCCGGGTTCGGCAACTGTCGGAAATTCTGGACAGCAATGTTATGCCGGGGATCCAAGGTGGGCCTCTCATGCATATCATTGCGGCCAAAGCGGTCAGTTTTCAGGAGGCGCTCCAACCGTCTTTCACTCACTATTGTGAAAATATTATACAGAATGCACGGACGTTAGGAGCTGCTCTGCAAGATCTCGGGTATAATCTGGTATCCGGTGGCACCGATACTCATCTCTTACTCATTGATCTGACAGAGAAGGGGATCACTGGCAAAGAAGCCGAAACCGCATTGGAAGCAGCCGGAATTACTGTGAATAAAAATATGGTACCCTTCGATCAGCGGAGTCCGTTCGTCACGAGTGGAATCCGGGTAGGCACAGCCGCATTAACCACGCGTGGGTTCGGTACTGCCGAGATGACAGAGGTGGCGGACCTTATTGATACTGTGCTCAAGAACATCGAGGATGCGGAAGTGAAAAAATCCACCCGGGAGAAAGTCCACTCTTTATGTGAGCAATTCCCGTTATATCAGGACCTGGAAAATTAGTTATGCACTGTCCATTTTGTCAAAATAGACATACCAGCGTCATTGAGACCCGATACGTGCAGCGTGATAATTCAGTCCGCCGGAGACGGAAGTGTGAACAATGCGATGAGCGGTTTACGACGTATGAGTACTATGCTCCCCGTGAGCTGACAGTCATTAAATCCAACGGGAGCCGCGAGGAGTTTTTTCGGGTAAAATTGTACAATTCAATCAAGATTGCGCTGAATAAACGTGGGTTCAGCAGTGGTGATATTGAACGAATTGTCACCGATATCGAAGATGAAATCCGGCGCAACCATCCCCGGGAGGTGCATTCAAAAGAAATTGGCGAAGTGGTCATGAAGCACCTGAAAGCGGTGGATAAAGTCGGATATATTCGATTCGCTTCGGTCTACCGGGATTTTCAGGACGTGGGAGCGTTTGAAGCAGAAATTCAGGGGATGGAATAGGGCCAGTAGGGATTCGTCATGATCAGGATTCAGGATTTGCATAAAACATTCGAGGGACGGAAGCTCTATGACGGCTTAAATTTGTCGATTCCGAATCAGAAGATTACCGTTATTCTCGGGAAAAGTGGGGTGGGAAAGAGTATTCTGCTCAAACACATTCTGGGACTTATTTTACCTGATTCCGGGCGAATTGAAATCGCCGGACGGGATATTGCCCAGCTCTCTGAGCAGGAAAGACGCCAGACCCGCCTTCAATTTGGGATGGTTTTTCAGCATTCGGCATTATTGGATTCCCTGACCGTTGAACAGAATGTCGGTTTGGGCTTACAGAAGTTAACAGAATTACCGGAACGCGACATTCACGCCAGGGTCCAGAGATGCCTGAAATCCGTGGGCCTTGAGGCGGCCGGGCATTTACTCCCTGAAAAATTGAGCGGGGGAATGCGGAAACGAGCCGCGTTCGCCAGGGCCGTGGTCATGAATCCCCCCTATCTGCTCTATGACGAACCCACTACCGGTCTTGATCCCACCGCTGCCAGCACTATTAGTGATTTGATTATTCAATTTAACCGGGACTTTCAGACGACGTCGGTTGTTGTGACTCATGATGTCGGTGCGACGCTGCAAATCGCCGATCGAATCGTGCTCCTGGAGGAAGGAAAAATTCAACTGGAGTGCACCCCGGTACAATTTCGATCCAGCGATCATCCACTGGTCCAATCGTTTTTGGGAACCAGTCCGGAAATGATGGATTAGAGTGTATATGAACTCTTTGCAACAGTGCGTTCCCACACCTGGTGTTGGCTTCGTGATTCTGGTTGTTATCGGTCTTATCTTCCTGGGGTGTGGAGAACGCGAGCGTATCAACCCCTTTGATCCGGCGGGAACTCTCAATCCGGATGTCTTCCGGCTGACAGTGAAATCGAGTCCGGACGAGGTGATTTTGGAGTGGGATCCGATTGCCAGTCCGGACTTAACCGGTTTTAACATCTATCGCGCCGTTGCTCCGGAGCCTCTTCAGCCATATGACCAGTTACCCGCGGACAGTACGAACTATACCGACAACGACGATATAGAACCCGGGCAGACTTATGTGTATGGAATTTCCGCTCTGGGGGAGACCGATGAAACACAGTTGTCCTCCTTAGATACCATCTCCACGGGGAACTCCTGGTGGTGGGTGCTTTCAGAAGGTCGCGGCCCGCTGTCTCAACTCTCGCATGATGGTCTGCATGTGTATCAATCGTATTATCAGTATAGCTCCCCGCGATTTATTGCTGCCGATAGGAATGATCAACTGGTATTCTTATACGATTTTGCCGGCGGAAGTATTTATTATCAATGGGAAAACGGTTCGACAAGAAAGCTTGCCGATGGGTTCTTTTCTGTTCGTGACATGCTCTATAACGAAACCTATGGTCACATTATCCTGCTCCCGGAAAACGATACCGTGGTCAATTTCGTCTACATCCAGGGAGGTCGATCCCAACTTGCGCAAATCACCCATACAGCACTGATAACCGCGGGAGCCGTCTCTCCCAACGGGATAAACTGGATCGCTGCAGAGGATTCCTTGTTTTATATTCAGGGCGGTGGTATCCAATTGTATTATACAACAGATGGAGCGCCGATAACTGCTGTTGAACCAGTGCGGGGGGATACGGTATTCGTGGGTCTGGAGACAGTCAGCGAAGTACGGAGGATTGTGGCTGATCCGGCACGCACCGGTCGCGGCAGGCTGGATACTACGTTCACTGGAATCGGGACTCCGGAGCAAATTGTACATAATCGCACTGATCAGAGCACCTGGATTCATACCGTGCGCAACCAGAGCCATGAGCTGTACAGACTGAGTGCCGGGGGAATGCAACGGATGTTAACCGGCTTAGAGCAGGTGCTGGATATGGACGTGAATCCGGTAAGTAATGTCTGCCTTATCGCGGACTATCGAACCGGCGCCGTGTACCGTGTTTCACCAGACGGGACCGTGAGCAGGAAAGAGTCGCTGGCCGGCTGGATTTATGCCATCGCTGCTCAACCTATTAAAGACTAAAGTGATCAGAATAGGAGGGAACATGCTTGATCAGCAATTGTTAGAAATCTTGGCTTGTCCGAAGTGCAAAGGGGATCTGGAGTATCATGAGAATGAACAATATCTGCTGTGTAATGCCTGTCGTCTGAAATATCGAATCGAAGATGATATTCCCATTATGTTAATCGATGAAGCAGAGCCGTTGTAGCCATCAACGTTCAGGACGCTTTGCTTGAAATGCAGAACTTATACACCTAAATTACCGACATGACTGATTTGAAAACGTACCGTGGAACATTTGTTGTAATCATGGTTCTCATCTTGTCAATTCTCGGGTGCAATCGAGCCACCCGCCTTGAATCCCAGGATACGGACTTTCGATTCAACCGGGGGAAACAGCGATTTCAGGAACAGAAGTATTATAAGGCCATCGATGATTTTAATTTTGTGGTTTTAAATAGTCCCGGTGATGAGCGGGCTGACGACGCTCAACTGTTTCTGGCGGACTCGCATTTTGAGATGAAGGAATATATGGTTGCTGCTTCTGAATATCGGCGACTGGTGCAAAGATATCCTGAGAGCCCCCTGGTGGAACAAGCCAGGTATAAGCTCGGGCTTTGTCTGGTTAATCTTTCTCCGCATTATCAGCTGCAGCAGGAATATACCAGACAGGCAATTAACACACTCCAGGGATTTGTGGAGGATTACCCTTACTCTGTTCATGCGGAGGAGGTCACCCAGCTCATCGAAGAATTGCGCATAAAGTTAGCTCATAAGATCTACAGCAACGCCCATTTATATTTTATACTTCGCCAGTACGATTCTGCGCTGATCTATTATGAACAGCTTATTAACAATTATTATGATACACCCTGGGCAAATCTGGCTCGCCTGGAGCGGGCGAAATCTTTGTTGAAACTGGGCAGACCCACTGAAGCGAGGACCCAGCTGGAAGATTTGCTGCAAAGGGAACCTAAACGGGAGATTCGTACACAGGCCCAGCGACTTCTTGAGAATAACCCACCCGAACCGTCCGCCGTGACTCAAGCAGAACGCTAAGAAGATTTCTTCATGCAACTCTGTCTGGTTGGGGGCACATTCGATCCTCCGCATTGGGGTCACATCCTGCTTGCAGAAACGTTGTATACGCAAATACCGGTTGAGCAGGTGATGTTCGTACCGGCCGCCATTCCGCCTCACAAACGCCACGAGACGATCAGCACCGCCGAACATCGGGTGCGCATGCTTGAATTGATTTGCAGGCAGAACACACATTTTCAGGTAGATTCCCGGGAGATAGAGCGGAGCGGGATCAGTTATTCCATTGAGACCGTGCGGGCTGTGAAAAAGGAAAAGGCTCTCGAACGCGATGATCTCGGATTTCTCATCGGTACTGATAACTTTGCGGATCTCCAAAATTGGAAAGAGGCTGAGCAACTGGTCCGGGCTTGTCGCATCCTTGTGATGCCGCGTCTGCACTACCCCTTCCCGGACGAGGCTCCTTTTCGTGACCAGGTCGAATCCGTGGATTTGCCAATCGTCGAAATCTCCAGCAGCACAATACGCCAACGCGTCCGGCAGGGCTTATCCATACGATATTATGTGCTCCCGGAAATCGAGCGATATATTGCCGAGCATGCACTCTATCAGCACCGGGACTAAGTCAAGAAAACGGAAGTATCATCGCAGTGTTCACAGGGATCTCCGTCCGAAGTATTGAAGTCTGGCCAGCTGATTGCCGCGAAATATGCCGGAGACAGATTATTCGGTAGGCTCATCTTCCGGGATCGTTGCAGAGAAGTTGATCGGCCGTAACACCAACCGTGAATATTTTTAACGTCCGTAGGGATGAACATCCTCAGTGATGCAAAGACGCCGGAGGGGAAAAATCAGTGTGCTGCGAACTAAACTCTTACACAAATGCTTTACCACACTCCGACAGTATACGTCAGGTGGCGGGGGATCGTGGTAAAATCATAGGCAATTCTCGGGTGAGTTTCTCTGGATTTTTGAAGGCGGGTTCGCAGATCATCCGTGCAGGAGTGGATAATACGGTAAATATCTCTGCAAGAAGAGTATGAGTTGAAAAGCGATGAAGGAAGTATCCCCATATACCAAGTTGGCTGAGATTTATGATGTGGTTATGTCGTATATCGATTATGAAGTCTGGGTGGAATATCTGCATGTACTCTGCCTGAGCCATGATAAACAACCGGGCAGGACACTCGATATCTCGTGCGGCACCGGAAATTCCGTTCCGTATCTGCAGAGTTGGTGCGGGGAGTTATATTGTATGGATCTCAATACGACGATGATACAGCAGCTTGTCAGGAAACACGTCGAGATGCGGGGACGTGCCTGGGTGGGAGATATGTCTGCGCTCCCGGTGAAGACCCCGTTTGATTTAATAATTAATTTGCAGGATTCGGTGAATTATTACCTGGATCCGGATGAGATCACCCTGCATCTCGGAGAGATATATCCCTTTCTTTCACAGAACGGTGCGTATATATTTGACTTTTCCACAGCAGATAACATACGAAACAATTTTATCGATTTACACGAGATTTACGAAGATGATGACTATGGATACGAACGGGTGAATACGTTTCACATGAGGAAACATCTGAATGAAACCGAATTTTTCATCTGGGAACTTGTCGGAGGAGAAAAACGAACCTATAAGGAAACTCATCTGCAGCGTATGTATACCGAAGAAGAGATAGAAGCATGTTTACAAGAAAGTCCCTTCGGGCGTTGGTATATGTATGAAGACGAGACACTTCATCCCCCGACTGGAGAGACAGAGCGAGTGCACGTTGTAACTTTCCCCGGGGAAGTATGATATATTTCTACAATGTTCATCGGGATTATGGCCGGGGTGACGGAGTGGAGAGCTTAAATTTCACCATTTATAAAGGTGAATTCGTAAATATTATTGGTCCTTCCGGAGCAGGGAAATCAACGGTCCTGAAGCTGATATATATGGACGAGTTTCCCACGCAAGGAAAGGTCGTAGTGGATGGGTTCGACAGTTCGATGGTTAAGAAGCGGCAAATCCCTTATCTTCGCCGGCGGGTAGGAATGGTATTCCAGGATTTTCAATTACTTACGGATCGGAATGTCTATGAAAATGTGGCACTGGCATTACGCGTGACCAGAACAAACCGGCGGGTCATCAAGAAACGGGTTCTGCAGGCTCTCAATAGCGTCGGATTGGGGCATCGGGCCCATTCGTATCCGCAGGAGTTGTCCGGCGGCGAGCAACAACGGATCTCCATAGCCCGCGCGGTGGTGAAAGATCCGATCGTGCTTCTGGCTGATGAGCCCACCGGAAATCTGGACCCGGAGGTAGCCCGGGAGATTGTGGCATTACTCCGCCGGATTCATGAGAAGGGAACAGCGGTTGTGATGGCAACTCACAATTATGGGTTAATACGGAATCTGCCGTTCCGGAGAATTCGGCTGGAAAATGGCAGGATGGTGCGCGAATGAGCTTAGGATTTCTGATCAAAGAAGGGCTTACCGGTCTGAAGCGGGCAAAGTTTCCCTCATTTGCCGCCGTGCTGACAATTGCGATTTCCCTGACCCTCCTGGGCATGTCGTATCTGATTGGAAATGAATTGTACTCACTACTCTCGAACATGCGGGCGAAGGTCAACATTGAGGTTTTTTTACTGCCCAGTGCAACCGAGATTGACAGAGCAACCATTGCAGAGTCATTAGACTCCCACGAAGCCGTAGCCGCCTATGAGTTTATTTCCAAGGAAGAGGCTGCAGCGCGGTTTCAGGAAGAATTCGGGGAAGATATTTACGCGGTTCTGGGTGAGAATCCACTTCCGGTTTCTTACACGGTCGATTTAACGTCCGCTCACCGGACGTCGGATGCTGTTTCTGCCTTTGTTCAGGAATTACGCCGCCTGCCCGGGGTGGATGAAGTCCGTTATCGTCAGACCTTTCTGCGACTCCTGGAGCGATATTATAAAGCCGCGCTCGTTGCCGGCGGAGTCATCCTGGCTGTGATTCTCGGTGCGGCCATCCTGCTGGTCGCCAATACCATTAAACTCAGTATCTTTGCCAAACGGGAAATCATCAGAATAATGCGCCTGGTCGGGGCAACAGATTTGTTCATACAAACTCCCTTTATTGTGGAGGGCATCGTCCATGGCATTCTGGGCGCTGGATTAGCACTGGTATTGCTTTCCGGGATTATCTCAGGAACAAATTATCTTTTTGTTGGTATTGTGGAAACGGATATTCAGATGGGGTATCCGTTGCTTGTGGGAGTGCTGATCACAGGTACATTGTTCGGATTAATCGGAAGCACTCGATCGATTCGCATGTTTTTGTCTAACGGTCGCATGTAGTAACGGAGTTCGTGCTTGATTTTGGCCTGGTGCTGAAATACTTTAATAAATAGGTTTATGTGAAACCACTGGTAACTGAAATGGACGGAAGAGAGTTAACATCACGGGAAAATGCAGTTTTAGAAGCTATTGTGTTGGATTTCGTGCGATCAGCCAGACCGGTGGGATCGGGGCAGATCGCGAAAAATTATAATGTAGACGTCAGTTCTGCCACTATCCGGAATACTATGAGCGATCTGGAGGATCTGGGGTATTTATCTCACCCGCATACTTCGGCCGGGCGGTTACCAACGGACAAAGGGTATCGGTACTATGTAGATATTCTTATGAAGTCATCGGAACTGAGCCGTGAGGAACGACAATTCATTGGGCTGCAGATCGATCCGAATGCGCAGGATATTGAAGAAATTTTACGGAAAACATCCCAGGTGCTGGGACAGTTGTCAGAAGAATTCGGGATCGTACTTACGCCGAAATTCTATCGTGGTGTTCTGGAGAAACTGGAATTAGTCGAACTGGCCAGCGATAAATTACTGGTGGTCATCAACATCAAGTCTGGCATTGTGAAGACGGTGGTTATGGAAGTACAACACCGGATTCCGAGCGAACGCCTCACCGAGGTAACCCGGATGTTAAATGAGCGCCTGGCAGGGTTGACACTTCAGGAAGTGAAGCAAACCATCGACGAACGATTTCAAAATTCGGACGCCCGGGATGATGAACTGATCCAGCTGATTGTCGATAATAAGGATACGGTGTTCAATTTTGCTGATAGGGTTACGATTCATACCTCCGGTGCAAAAAATATTATCAATCAGCCGGAGATGCAGGATCCGCAAAAGATGTCACACTTCATGGAACTGGTGGAGGAAGGCGAATTATTCACCCAGCTGTTTAACGAATTACAGATGAACGAGGACGTGTTTATCGCTATTGGTTCGGAAAATAAAATGATGGAAGTGAATGAATACAGCATTATTGCCAGCGCTTACCAATACGGAAGCGTGAACGGAACGGTTGCTATTCTGGGACCGACGCGTATGTATTATGATAAAATAATTTCTCTGGTCAGAATGACGGCAAATATCATCAGTGAAAAATTCGATATGCAGTTGTAAAGAATAGTCACAATAATTTTAAAGACGGGAAACGGGATACGGACGATTCAATGGTAAGTAAGTCGAAAAGTATTCATCAGCAGATGGAAAAAGAGATGGATTCATCTACGGAAGACGAACCGAAGCAGACGCAAGTGGAGGAATCGGGGAGAACTTCCGATACAGATATTGATACAGACAACGGGGATTCCAAGCAGATGGCGATGCCCTCGGGCCAGGAAACAGAGTCGCAAGCTGCGGAGCCGGCAGGGGATAGTGAGCAGCCCGAACCTGATTACCAGTGGAAATACGCCGAATTGCAACAGCAATTTGAAGAGGTGAATGAAAAATATAGGCGTTTGGTTGCAGAGTTCGACAACTATAAAAAGCGCAAAGAGCGGGAATTTACCCGCCGGGTACAGCATGCGAACGAGGAATTTATCCGGGACGTGCTCCCGGTCCTCGATGATCTCGAGCGGGCGATGGAGGCATCGAAAGACGATTCCTCTTTTGAGGAGATGAAATCCGGTGTCAAGCTGGTCTATGAGAATTTTAAAAATATTTTAAAACGTCGTGGCGTGGAACCAATTGAGGCAGTGGGCAAGTCCTTCGATCCTGATTTGCATGACGCGATGATGGTTCGTGAATCGGAAGAACATGACTCAGAAATTGTGCTGGAGGAATTTGAACGCGGGTATAAGTTAGGCGATACAGTACTGCGTCACACAAAGGTAGTGGTGAGTAAATAGTTATGCCGAAAGATTATTATACAGTATTGGGAATCGACCGGAACGCGAGTCAGGATGAGATAAAAAAGGCGTACCGAAAGAAAGCACTGAAGTATCATCCTGACAAGAACCCGGATGATCCGGAGGCTGAACAGAAATTTAAGGAAGCCGCGGAAGCATATTCCGTACTCAGTGATTCCGAGAAGCGCAAGCGGTATGATCAATTTGGGCATCAGGGCGTGAAATCTGATACCGCTGGTGGTGCCGGTGCCTACGGTGGATTCTCGAACGTGGAGGATATCTTCGATGCGTTCGGAGATATTTTCGGTGGATTCGGCGGATTTGGTGACATCTTTGGAGGGGGCCGAACCGGACGAAGAACCAGTCGCCGGAGTGCCCGGGGGACACAACGGGGTTCCGATTTAAAAATTCGTCTGAAGTTGGATCTGGAAGAAGTCGCCGAAGGGGCCACCAAGAAGGTGAAAGTCCGGCGGTTGGAGCGATGTGAGGGGTGTAACGGGAGTGGAGCCGAATCCGGTTCTGACATGAAAACATGCCCGGTATGTCGTGGAGCCGGGGAGGTCAGACAATCCACACAATCCATATTCGGACAGATGGTCAACGTCCGCGAATGCTCGAATTGTGACGGGACGGGCCAGGTAATTGAGGAGCTCTGTCGCACCTGTGGCGGATCCGGACTGGTGAAAAAAGAGGTGACGCTGACCATCGATGTACCGGCAGGGGTCGCGAACGGAAATTATATGACGCTTCGCGGGGAAGGGAACAAAGGCCCCCATGGCGGTCCACCCGGCAATTTGGTCGTCCTGTTCGAAGAAAAACCGCACAAATATTTTACGCGCAAGGGTGATGATATCCTGCTGGAAGCAAAGGTGACCTTTTCCCAGGCGGCCCTGGGGGATGAGATCCGGGTGCCAACGCTGGACGGAGAAGCCAGCCTTAAAATTCCCGCCGGCATTCAATCCGGAAAAGTCCTGCGCATGCGCAAAAAAGGATTACCCGCACTGGAACGCTCCCGGCGTGGGGATCAACTGGTGAAGATTCAGGTGGTCACACCTCAGAAATTGTCCGAAGAAGAGACTCGTCTGCTGCAAGAGCTGGCCAAGTATGATGAACAACACCGAACGAACGGTGAAGAAGGGTTTTTCGAGAAGGTGAAGAACGCATTCAGCTCATAATTTGCGGTAAACACTGTATTTTTGATAGTTTTGATGTGTGGGATCTGGTGTGCTTTTAACAAAACAAGAACGGTGGGTAGTTGGTTTTCTGGTTGGCAGCTTGATTGTCAATGCCGCCCTTCACCTGTTTAACCTGACCGGAAGTTCTGTTAATTCCTCACAAGTTACTGACGCAACTACTCCTGATTCGGTCTTTCATGCAAAAGTTCGTTTAGTGGATTCGTTAGTCCGGAGCCAGGTGACCCCGGTGGAGGTGTCTCCTGAAGTGCAACAGATGGTCGACCGCCGACGACAATATGAGATAAATATTAATACTGCCTCGGCTGAAGAACTGGAAATGCTGCCGGGGATCGGTCCGGTGATGGCTAAACGAATTATTGCACATCGTGAAAAGAATGGATATTTTACAGCGTTAAAGGATTTAGAGGAAGTGCGGGGGATTGGACCGGTTACTGCTTCAAATCTACAACCGCATATTACATTTTAACGTGGAAATACCATAAGTAGGTAGGAGGAATCGTGGCTTACGAAATTAAGTCGAAACCATACTGGGGTTTGAATATTTTGGTTGTAATACTTGTTGGTGTTCTGCTCGCTGTACTACTGATCCCGAAACAGATCTGGAACGAAGAGCAGCGTTACCGTGAACAGAGCCATACGCGTATGCAGAATCTTTGGAAAGTCGAAAATGTGTTTTTGCGATTGACCGGTGATTATACTGAACTCGGCGAACATACCATCAAAACAGTCAATCTTGTGTATGACACTTTGAAGAGCGGGGCCGACTATACCGGCACACACCAGATCACGTTCCCGCCAAAACAAGTTACTATGAACATTGACACTACGACCATTCATACTATTACGATGTTGTTTGATTCTACTCTGGCCGATACCTCCTGGGATGCGTATCGACAAAATATTATTGATACCTATAATACTATCGCGCTGAACGACTCCACCCAAACCGGGCAGTTTGCTGTGCGTGCTTTGCAGGCAGCCTATGATTCTATTCAGGCACAAGATAATTGGCAGGGAGAAAAACAGATTATCTTACCGTTCCAGTATGAAGTGGATGTGCCAGAAGGGTATGTGAACTTATATGATACGACATTCGTGCGAACCGAGCGGCGCAGGACTGTAGTACAAGACACCTCTTTCTGGGCAGAAATGCAGACGGATCCGGAGACCGGTGAACGGGATACGACATGGGTACCCAAAAGAGATTTAAGTGATATGGAATACCGATATCCGGATCTACGAATTCTCGATACCAGTCTGACACAGCAGGACAGGTGGCTGACGGAACAGATTGCTATTCGTCCCGACACAAGCTGGTTATACGATCCCCTGACTGGCAAGGGGTTCATTTTTAAACGGTCGGCAGACGGGTTGCATCTGAGAATTGAATCGCCTATAAAGGGAGAGTATTCAGAGCCAAGGTACTATGTCTTTTCGTTGTCAGATACCAGTCATGGATTTATCGAAGACGGGGAACCCAGCTGGCAGGAAGAAGAACAACAGGGCTCTTAAAAAATAGCTTTGTCCTCATCTAATTAATACTACATAGGTTTTAAGGGCCGGAATCTCATTGGTTGGTATTTCATTCCTCGGAAATCATGCCGTTTTTGCCCAGCTGGTGAGAAGAGACGATGGATTAAAAATTGATGATTACGGAGAAGTTCCACTTCAACAAGTACTGGCAAACATAAGCGACGTCCGGAAAAATGACTTTCAGTCAGAGGTCAGGAGAATTTTCGCAGATGTTCAACGCAGGCTGACCTCTTCGGATCGTACGTTCAGTCTTATCATTCCAAGCGAATGGCTTCATTATTATTTTATCCCGGTCCAATCTTCGTTAGACGATGAGGGAAAGCAATTATTTCTAAGGTGGGAATTTTCACAGCGTCTCGGTGAATTTTCCAATCGGCTGGATACCCGTCTTTTTCCTTTCGAGCAACACGAAGATCAGGATGCAGTGCTCTTCGTCGCCTTTCCGCGAGGATTACTCGAATTGTTGACCACCGTGGCAACGGATCTGGATATTTTGATTGAATCTGTAGAGATCGATCTGTTTGCAGGTTGGAA
>DATFLS010000695.1:0-6876 GCA_035267465.1 bacterium | reverse complement strand
TCCCCATGGTTTTCGCCTGAAGAATTCCGGGGTCAGCGGAAAAATTTCCGCTGGGTTTCCTGGATGAAGTGTATTACTTTTCCACGTATAAATACGGAGAGGTGTCAGAGTCTGGTTGAATGTGCCGCACTCGAAATGCGGTGTCCCGACCTGTCGGGACCGGGGGTTCGAATCCCTCCCTCTCCGCGTTCTGCTCATATTTATTGCACTTTCGGAAGATTGTCCGGTTCTCCGATAGCTCGCAGTTTTCCCCACTGGTCCGTTTGAATCAGCGGCTGATTATCTTCCCCTGCATCCGCAGGCAAGCGATACTTATAACAAACGATGGCGGAATCCCTCATCCTTTTTTCAATTCCATCATCCCGGTGCGAAAGGGAGAATCTTTATGTACATACGAATTTCTGTCGTCCTGTATTCTTGACCTCTTGTATCTTTGCTGTCTTGATTTCTCGCAGGAAGGGGGATATCCTGCAACGATAGTGGCTAAGCGGGTATTTCGCCGTCTGCCAGGTTCCGGGTTATTCGGCTTGACTGATACTGGGGTCATACCTAAATTCAGACCTATGACAATTTCAAAGATAAATCGGCGTATCCGGCTGCGTGATATCAAATCGGTGGTATCCGAGGAAATCCGGACCTTCGAGGAAGAATTTACCGATTCCATGCAATCACGGGTGTTCCTGATAAATAAAATCGCATCCTATATCACCAGACAGCGCAGCAAAAAAATTCGCCCGATTCTGGTCTTGATCTCTTCAAGGTTGTGCGGTGAGCCCACCCAAAATACCTACCAGGCCGCAGTACTGATGGAGTTACTGCATACGGCGACACTCATTCATGATGATGTTGTGGATGATGCGGATATCCGCCGGGGTCTGCCGAGTATCAACGCCGTCTGGAAAAATAAGATATCCGTACTGATGGGAGACTATTTGTTCAGTAAAGCACTCATCAACATGATCAAACTCCGCGATTTCAATGCGCTGCAGCTGCTATCCGACACGGCTGAACGGTTGAGCAGCGGGGAGATTCTGCAAATCGAGAAAGCCCGCAGCAGTGGGATGAACGAGGACATCTACTACGAAATGATCCGGGATAAAACGGCCTCGCTGATATCCGCAGCATGTGAACTGGGTGCAATTACAGTGACGGACGAGTCCGAGCAGATTCAGGCGCTTTCTGAATACGGCGAAAATCTGGGAATGGCGTTTCAGATCAAGGATGATTTATTTGAGTTCGAAGGCAAAAAAAGTATTATCGGCAAGCCGGTTGGGAAAGATGTGAAAGAAAATATTATTACGCTTCCGGTGCTGCATACGATAAAACAACTTCCGGAGAAAGAGTCGAAAAAAATGCTGCAAATCATGCGACGAGGTCCGAAGAATAAACAGGTGAAGGAGATTGTTGAAAAGGTGGCCAGCAATGGAGGTGTTCAATATGCGAAAGAAAAGTTGAAAGTATTTTCTGAACGGGCTACCTCTGCATTAGATCTGTTTCCAGAAAGTAAATATAAGCAGGCACTCATTGATTTTACCACCTTCAATATAATTCGGAAAAAGTGATTACCTGAACAGAAATGTATGAGACGCTCTCCCGATATCGGGTCTCTTCTCCGGAAGGATCCTTCCGACAAACGGATATTGATCATTCGTTTCAGTTCAATGGGAGATATCGTGTTGACTACCCCGGTGATCCGGGGGTTAAACCGCCACTTTCCCGATCTGAAAGTTGATTACCTGGTCAAAGAGCGATTTCGTGATCTGATTGCCTATCACCCGGGCGTGTCCCGAGTGAGAACTATCCCGACTGATTTACCGTTTCGACAATTAATCCAGCTCCGAAGCAAGATTCAATCCTCCGGCGAGTATGATTATCTCCTGGATCTTCATGATAATCTCCGGAGTAAAATTTTAACATTTCTCAGTCGGGTACCCTATGCTCGTTATAATAAAAACCGGTTCCACCGGTGGTTATTTATCTACTGGAAAATCCGGACTCCCCAGGTTGAGAAGTATATTACGAATCGGTATTTCGAAACGGTTGAGTCCCTGGGAGTACAAGATGACGGAGAGGGCCTCGATTTCTATTTTCCCGCTGATTTTCAATACAGCTCCCCGGCATTACAGAGCCGGGTAGAGCAATTTCACGGGACGGAAAATCCTCTGACGGTCGCTCCGGGGGCTGCCTGGCCCACCAAAATCTGGATACCTGATCGGTTCGCCAGAACCTGTGAGCGCCTCATTACCGAACTGAATGCGGATATCGCCCTGTTGGGTGGTCCCGGAGAGCAGGACCTGGTGAACAACTTGCTGTCGTCAGTCGCAGTGCCTCGGAACAGGATACACAATTTTGTCGGCGAGACTACCCTGCTTGAATCCGCACGGATACTCCGGGGTGCTCGAATGCATCTGGCGAATGACTCCGGTCTGACCCATATCGCCACAGCATTTCAAACTCCGGTGGTGGTGATTCTGGGGCCCACGGCAAAACCGACGGTATTTCATCCGAAATATACCCGGCATGAGATTGTTGAAGATGAAGATCTCCGTTGCCGGCCGTGTACCCATATGGGGCGGAAACGTTGTCCCCTGGGACATTTCCGGTGTATGCGTAATATCGAAGTAGAGGATGTGTATTCGGCATGCAAGAGAATGCTCGTACAATAAAGACAGCCTTCTGGTTTGCCATTTATAATTCGGTGGTTCTTCCGCTAATATATCTCGGATTTCGGATAGTTGCGCTCTTTTCCGGCAAAGTCCGGCAAGGCATTTCCGGACGCAAGCGCCTGCGGGCAGTGATTGCACAGTTCAACCAGACGCGGGATATGAGCAGGTCGCTCTATGTTGTGCATTGTGCTTCCCTGGGCGAATATGAAATGGCAAAACCGCTAATCGAGGCGATCCGGAAGCGGAGCAGGGAGACTTATATTGTTCTCACCTTTTTTTCACCCTCCGGATTCGAGCAGGTCCGGGAGACAGCTCCGGTAGATCTGGTAACCTATTTACCATTTGACTCGGTGAACCAGGTAAGCCACTTCTATCGAACGCTCGCACCAAACGCATTGATTCTCACCAGCTATGAGATCTGGCCCAATTTGATCTGGCTCGCTGACAGATACCAGGTTGAGGCGTTTCTGACGTCCGCCCGTCTGCAGAATGGTAATGCCAAGACCTATCCACTGGTGCGTTCGCTGTATTCGACGGTGTATGGCAGTATCGGCCATATCTATCCGATTACGCAGGAAGATTATAATAATCTGACCCGATACTATTCCCTGCCCGAATCAACTGAGATGCAGGTCACCGGGAACACCAGATACGATCGTGTCCTCGAACGGTCAAGAGAGGCGAGGGACCGGCGCCTGCTTCCGGCTCGCTATCGACATGCTCCGACCTTCATCGCCGGGAGTATCTGGCCGGCGGATAATAAAGTGGTGCTCCCTGCGCTGAAGAATTTGCTGAGTGAATACGCTGACTTGCAGGTGGTCCTGGCACCCCATGAACCCTCTGAACACCATCTCAGAGACTTAAGTGACTGGTGCGAGAACTTTCAGGTAGATTATGAATTGTACTCGAACATACAACAGAAGAAGGAGGCGGAAAACCACGGCCGTGTTTTGCTTGTGGATACTATAGGAGTACTCGCCGAATTATATCACGCCGGTGATATTGCCTTTGTGGGAGGGGGTTTTTCAGGGTCCGTCCATAATGTGATGGAACCGGCTGTGGCCGGCTGTGCGGTGTTGTATGGCCCTGATCATCAGAGTTCCAATGAAGCCGAGCAACTCGTGAAATCGGGAGGAGGCTTCGCGGTAACTGACAGCGAGCAGCTGTGGGGCACATTGTACAATCTGCTGACAGACAGTGAAGCGCTTCGTATGGCCCAGGCCCAGGCGTATGGTGTAATCGAGCGAAATGCCGGTGCCACTGAAGCCACAGTGGATCGCATTCTCGCGAATCAGCAGGGAGATGGGAGATGAGCATGCTGCACTGTTCCCATCTCTGGTATCGGCCGTCCCGAACGGATGAGTATATTTTCAGAGCCTTTGATCTTCGGCTGGATCTCGAGCAGCGGACAGTGCTGGTGGGAGAGAGCGGAACCGGGAAAACAACACTCGGATTGTTACTGGCCGGCGCACTGAGCCCGGCAAAGGGTCGCATTTTCCTTGGAGATACCCCCATTGAACATTCGACGCTGCGGGTCGGATTTCTTCGCCAGAATCCGGAACATCAGCTGATTGGCGCGACCGTGGAGCGGGATGTGGCTTACGGACTTGAGAATGAGGGGGTGAAGCCTGATATTACGCATCGGAAAGTACGTGATGCGTTGCGGTTTTTCGGGCTTGATGCTTATAGAAACACCGAGATTGCAAAACTGGCGGGCGGAGAAAAACAAAAAACAGGGTTGGCTGGATTACTGGCGATGAACTGTGATTATCTCATCCTGGACGAACCGACCTCTTTTCTCGATTACCCGATGCAGACTGAGCTCTATGAATTCATGGAAAAAGTACACTCCCGTGGGATCGGCTTTCTCTGGATAACCCAGTACCCGGAAGAGCAGGTCATTGGAGACCGGGTGCTGGAATTGGGCTGGAATGATATAAAAAAAGATGCGGCCCCGGGCGGGTATCAGTCCACAGAACTCACCGGCCACGTGAGTCAGGGGAATGGTAGAAGATCTGGGGCATCTGCCGATGTGATTCTCTCGGCTGAGGCCTTGCGATTTCAATATCCATCCCATGGTGATGGTGAGCCGTTTCTTCTGTCTGCAGAGAACTACACATTGCACCACGGGGAGATCCAGGGATGGTACGGGTATTCCGGTTCGGGGAAATCGACATTTGCCAGAATTATCTCCAGGATCCTCCCGGAGACAGAGGGAAAACTCCACACCGCGGCAGAGCCGGATGATATTGTCTATATCCCGCAGTTTGCCGAGCAATTGCTGCACACCGGAACCCTGAACGAGACAATCCTGGTTCTGCGGGAGCGGAAGGCATTTCAGGAGGAAGAATACCGGGAACGCCTAATCGAACAGTTAATCGCTCTTGGGATAGACCGGGAGGAACCGTTTTCCCGTCCTGTCTGGACTTTTAGTGGAGGAGAGCAGCGCCGTATCGTGCTTGCAGTCGGGGCGGCCCTGACCCCGGAGCTGATAATTTTCGATGAACCAACGATTGGTATCGGTCCTGGAGATCGTGATAAAATCAAGAGATTGTTTCATTCGAAAACATTATCTACCATAATCTGTATTTCACATGAATATGAGTTTCTGAAGGCAATGACTGAACGGGGAGTCTATTTTTCCAACGGGAATGTTTCATCTCCCATGGACTGGCAGGATTTGGAACGCACCTATGAGTACCAGACTGCACGGTTTTTTCAACACCATGAATTAGATCTGTCAGCACAGATGCGGATGTCATGACGAATAAATTGCCATATATTTTTTCCGCAGCTAATCTGGTCAGCATTCTCCGTGCGTTTTTAATTGTGCCAGTCATCATCGCCCTGCACTCCGGACACATTCTGCTCACACTGGTTTTAATGGCAGTCGGCGTGCTATCGGATTTTCTGGATGGATATGTCGCCCGGCATTCCCGGACGGTTTCATCATTTGGAAAGATGTTGGACCCGATTGCGGATAAGATAAATATTGCCAATCTCCTCATCTACCTGACGGCGTTTCGGGGACTGCCCTGGTGGTTTTTCACAATCCTGCTGGTGCGGGATCTCTCCATTGCGGCCAGCGCCGCTTATCTCATGAACGCCCATCGGAAGGCATTCCAGGCGAACTTTTCCGGGAAGCTCAGCATAAATTTTATTGCCCTGACCATTATTCTGTATGTGATTGATTGGTCACCGTATAAGGAATACGTAATGTGGCTGGCCACCGGTACCCTGATCCTGTCCTGGGGACGATATGTCCGGGTCTACTTCATTTACCTGAAAATTCATCTGCGCAGGCGAGCGGGAGGCTCAAACTATGCATAGCACCTTTCGGAAAATAAAGGCGGGTTTGCAGAAAACGCATGAAAATATGGTCGAGAAGCTCGGACAGGTCTTCACCGGAAAAACCAAGATTGACGAGGATGTCTTGGACGAATTGGAGGCGATTCTGATCGAAGCGGACATCGGCGTGGAGGCCACTCTGCAGCTGCTGGATGATCTGCGGGAGCGAGCGGATGAGATCGGCGAAGTGGATATGCAGTCACTGCAATCGGTTTTGCAGGAGGAAATAAAAGCATTGCTGACCAACGGACGCCAGCAGCGGGGATCTGAGTCCCTGGCACACCCGCAAGTAATTATGGTGGTTGGCGTGAACGGATCCGGGAAGACCACAACCATCGGAAAGCTGGCACGCTATTATCGGGACCAGGGGAAATCTGTGCTGCTGGCTGCCGCGGATACGTTCCGTGCGGCGGCGATGGAGCAGTTGGAGATGTGGGCGAATCGGGCGGATGCGGAGATTATCTCCAATAAGCAAGCTAAAGATCCGGCGTCGGTGGCCTATGACGCCGCAGCCGCTGCGAAAGCCCGGGATGTGGATATCCTGATTGCCGATACGGCAGGCCGGCTGCATACGCAGAAGAACCTGATGGAGGAGTTGCGGAAGATTCAACGGGTGCTCGGGAAACAGATAGAA
Organism: bacterium; assembly: GCA_035267465.1. Taxonomy (GTDB): domain Bacteria; phylum Fidelibacterota; class JAANXI01; order JAANXI01; family JAANXI01; genus DATFLS01. The sequence continues at coordinate 228 of DATFLS010000695.1, read as the reverse complement.
GGTGCACCCCATGAAACCCTCCTGGTCCTGGACGCCACCACCGGACAGAATGCCATCATGCAGGCGAAACAGTTCGATCAGGCTGTTCCTCTGACAGGCATCGTTATCGCGAAGCTAGATGGCACTGCAAAAGGCGGCGTTGCCGTCGCAGTGAATCGCCAGTTAAATATCCCGGTGCACTATGTCGGAGTGGGGGAACGTATAGAAGATCTGCAGAAATTTGACCCG